>CAIUEQ010000154.1 GCA_903898215.1 uncultured Bacteroidota bacterium
GTTTATTTCAAGTTCATACTGATATAGATAACGAAATTAAAATTGAAATAGAATCAAATAACTTACATCAAATTTTGATCAACTTGATTATGAATGCACGGGATGCGATGGAAGGGAGTGGACTTGTCAATGTGACGTTAAAGAAAATATCAGCAGATAACTTGTTATGTAACGCGTGTTTAGACAAATTAGACGGTGAATTTGTAGAACTATGTGTGTCAGATAATGGTACAGGTATAGAGCAAGAAGTTATGACACATATTTTTGATCCATTTTTTACTACAAAAAAAGTTGGAGAAGGCACAGGACTTGGGCTATCGACAGTTAGTGGTATGGTACATGAAGCACATGGACATATTATTGTTGAGTCTAATACTCAAGCGCCCAATAATGGTACTGCGTTCAGTTTATTATTTCCGTCTTCATAAAAGATAAAATTATGATTTTTCGCCTACTGCTACTAATTACCATAAGTTTAATTACTAATTTTTCCATTGCGCAAGCAATTGATCATTTGGATGTGGCGAAAGTAAATCAATCCTCTATTTCACTTACTTCTTATTTTGAAATTTTTGAAGATAAAAGCCAAGCTTTGACGATTGATGATGTTCAAAAAATTAGCTCGCAATTCAAAACTGACTTGCCGGTAAGTAAGTCGTTAAATTTAAGCTATTCAAAATCCGCATATTGGCTACGTTTAGTATTAGATAATAGTAGTGATGATTCGATTGAAAAAATCCTAAGCATTGACTCTCCGCTTCTAGCTACAATTAATTTTTATGTGCAAATAGGAAATCAAAATCATCAAACCATAAATACTGGTTATGCTAGGCCATTTGAGAATCGCGCCTATAAAAGTCGTATTTTTGCTTTTCCAATAAAAATTCAAGCACATAGTCAAAATCTAATTTACATAAGGATTGCCTCACCCAACGCAATTATTATTCCGGCGTATTTATGGGAACCTATTGCGTTTTTTCAAAATGAACGTGATGATTATGCTTTTCAATTCACGTATTTAGGACTTGTCATCGCTATGGCAATGTTTTGTATGGCGTTAGCGCTTACCTTAAGAGAGTTTGATTACTTTCTTTATGTGGGTATGATTGTTCTTGTTGCATTGTCGGTCATTGCCTACCGGGGTTTAGGGGCGGAGTATATTTGGCAAAATACACCGTGGTTGACGCAAACTGGTTCATTATTATTTGGAACGCTCACTTTAGGTGTGCAATTAATGTTTATTCGCCGCATGTTGCAAACCTCTACCTTACTACCAAAACTAGATCCTGTTGTAAAAATACTTATTGGTTTACATTTTCTGATTGCATTGTTGCTGTTATGGACATTCGCTATTGCAAAGTATGTAGTGATTACTTTAGCGATTACCTCAGCTTTTGTTTTGATTATAATTACTTGGGGGGCATTGAAGAAAAACCGTAATGCGTATTTTTTATGTGCTGGTTTTTCAATATTAGCTATCAGTATTATTGTCAATCTTTTACATGTTTTCGCAGTTATTCCGACAAGTTTTTATACCGTTAATAGCATTCAAATTGGCTCAGCATTAGAATTATTAATTTTTACACTACTTTTAACTCATCGCTATCAAATTATTCAACTAGATAAACAGCGTAAAGAAGTTGAGTTGGTAAATGAAAAGTATGAGCGTCATGAAATTGAATTATTAAAGCAAATCTATTTTGAGCATCATTATGCACTTGATAAAGCAGCTATTTTTGTGGAAACGGATGCACAGGGTGTTATTACGTTTGTGAATGAACATTTTTGTCGTATTTCTGGCTACAGTAAAGAAGAGTTAATTGGAGCGACGCACAGTCTATTAAAGTCAGATGTCCATCCACCTGAATTTTATGGCAAACTTTGGAAAACGATAAGAAGCGGAAATGTCTGGTGTGAAGAATTGTGTAATAAACATAAAAATGGCACGCTATATTGGGTCAATACAGTTATTGTACCTATTGTAGATGCGGGTGAGGATAAACCAAAAAAATTTATTAGTATTCGGTTTGATATTACCGATCGTAAAAAAGCTGAGCAACATCAACTTTCGCTTACTAATCAAGTTAATCAAATGCAGAAAGTTGAAAGTCTTAGTCGCTTAACATCAGGCATTGCACACGATTTTAATAATATATTGAGTGCAATTATCGGCTATAACCAGTTAAATACTTTTGCTGGAGAGGACTGCGAAAATCAAAAGTTGAAAGAAGAGATACTATTTAACACTGAGCAAGTGAATATGGCAAGTGAACGGGCAACCAATTTGATTAAAAAAATGATGACATATTCACGTCAAAATACAGAAAATAAAGAAATAGAAGTTAAACCGACACACGAAGTAATAGACGAAGTTTTAAGTATGATACGTCCAGCTTTAACCAGCAAGTTTCAACTTAACGCTGAATTAGATAACGATCTAACTATTCAAATTGACTCAACCGAACTACATCAGATTTTAACTAATTTAATTGTAAATGCACGAGATGCCATGAAACAAGGCGGCTTAATTACAATTTCGCTTAAACAGGTAACGACGCATGGATTGGTATGTAATTCCTGTGCGAAAACACTTCAAGGCGAGTTTATTGAGTTGAGTGTAGCGGATAATGGCACAGGTATTGA
>CAIUEQ010000155.1 GCA_903898215.1 uncultured Bacteroidota bacterium
CTCTTGAAATTAAAAAAATATCTTTAACAAAGGATTCAAAAAATGCGATAAAGTTAAAGGAAATACAAGTCGCAGCAATGAAGAAACAAGTTCAGCAAGCTCAGGAAGACTTGAATAATTATAAAGCATTCTGGGAAGGTTCAAGAGACAGAATCCGTTTAATTATCACACCTCTTGATTCGTCATTATCAAAAATAAATTATGGTGATGCGGTAGTAAATCAAAATGATCAAAAGCAATTGCCAACCTTATCTGCTTATCAAACATATGCCTTAAATTGTATCCAATCAATAATGCTCGAATCGAAAATGATAACTGAGAATGCAGCAAATTGGGTATACAGAAATAAACTGTTTGAACAAGGAAAACATCTTCCGGCAAAAAAATAAATTACCCAACCATCATCTTTCTTAAATCATCAGGGATTGATACTTTTTCATTTTTGGAAAAGTCAAACATCACGGCAACATCATGAGCTTCGGCTACTACTTCATTTTTATCGTTTAGTAACTGATGATGTAAACCAAAACTTGTGTTCTTGATAAAATCGAGCGAAACATTGATGCTGATATCTCCCGGATAAAAAAGTGGTTTCATAAATTTACAGGTACACGATGCCAGCATCATGCCTATTGGATATGGCCGTTGAGTAACATCAATTCCAAATTGTTCCCAGTAATTTAATCGAGAGGATTGAATAAATTTAAAATAACTCACATTATTCACATGACCCAACATATCCAAATCGCTCCAGTCGATTCGGAGTTTTAATTGAAAAATTTTAGCGCTCATTTATTTTTTATTATGATTGAAGCAGCTCTTTCACTTGCTCCAACTCCACCTAAAAGTTTTTGTAATTCGGTATAATCTGCCAACATTTTTTCTCGGTTAATTCCTCCGGGCATGATCTTATCCAATTCAATTTTAAATTTATCTGGAGTTGCGTTTTGCTGAATTAATTCTGTGATAGACAATCTCTGCAAACAAAGATTTACGAGTGAAACAAACTCCACTTTTGCAAGCATTTTTACGATAATATATGATAGCTGATTGGCAGCATATCCGCAAACTTGAGGCACATTGAACAAAGCTGTTTCTAAAGTGGCTGTTCCGCTGCAAACAATAGCTGCAGTTGAGTTGTGTAGCAATTGATAGGTTTGTCCAAAAACAATTTTCATGCGGTCGTTTAAATATGGCTCATACAAAATTTTATCTAAACTTGGCGCACCTGCAATTACTAATTGATAGTCGGGATAATTTTTTGTTGCCTCAAGCATGATCGGTAACATTCTTTTGATCTCTTGTTTTCGGCTTCCTGGAAGTAATGCAATAATTTTTCTATTGTCGAGATTGTTATCGGAATAAAAATTCGGGTTAGGTTTAAAAGTAGACAATTCATCTAATAGTGGATTTCCAACATAGGTTGTATTGACATTGAACTTTTTAAAATAATCAATTTCAAAAGGAAAAATCAGCAGCAGATCATCAACAAATTTCTCTAATTTTTTAACACGACTTTCTTTCCATGCCCAAACTTTTGGAGAAATATAATAGGCGTTTCTGATGTTTTGCTGTTTACAAAACTCGGCAATGCGAAGGTTAAAACCGGGATAATCAATCAGTACAACTACATCAGGTTTGAATGCTAAGATTTGTTTTTTACACTTCGAAATATTTCCAAGAATGGTACGAAGTTTTAATAACACTTCAACAATTCCCATGATGGCAATATCCTTCTGATGCACTAATAAACCTGACGCTTCGGCTTTCATAAAATCTCCTCCCCAAAAATTAAACTGCGCATTTGCATCTAATTTTTTTATCGCTTTCATAAGGTTTGCACCATGCAAATCGCCACTTGCTTCTCCTGCTATTATAAAATATTTCATCCTTTAATGATTATCCACAAATGTAAACGATAATAAATTTTTGTTTATACCAAAAAATTTACCTTTGGCATAAATAAATTCTTTCAATATGGAAACGCAAGAAAAAAACAACACAACAAAAATCATCCTGATCATCATATTGCTTCTTTCGGCAGTATTTAATGTGTATCAGTGGAAAAACCACACCACTACTGTAATTACTTACGATACCAAAATCGACAGCATGATAACGGTTCGTGTTGATCTGGAAAGAGAAATGGCAACAACAAATGTTGAGTTGGATAAATACCGCGGTATTTCTGCTAACCTCGATACTTTGTTAAATGAAGCTAATCATAAAATGGATGTTCAGGAAAAAAAGATCCGTCAGCTTATCGCAAAAGAAAAAGACATGAACAGTTTAAATAAAAAACTGAAAGTTGAGTTAGAAGAATTGCGTAAAATGAAAGATGAATATCTCGAAAAAATTGATCAGCTGGTTACTGAAAACAAAGAACTGAAAGCAAAAAATGAAGAGTTGAATACCAACGTTACTGCATTAAGCGAAGAAAAGAAAAACTTACAAAGTAAAGTGGGTGTAGCTTCACAACTAAAAGCAGAATACATCAAAGTAGAAGCTTTTAAAAAGAAAAGTTCAGGGAAATTTGTTGAGGCATCTCTTGCTAAAAAAACCAATAAAATTGATGTATGCTTTACTGTAATGGATAATAAAATTACTCAGCCCGGTGATAAAATGTTGTATGTGGTAATTAAAGAACCAACCGGAAAAATCCTTGCAGGACAATCGAAAGCAGAGTTTAAAACCGAAAAAGGTGAAGACATTGCTTCTACTGCATCCTATAAAATTAACTATACAGGAGAAAAACAAAATGCTTGTTTAAGTTTTGAAACTGATGACAGAAACCTCACCCCCGGTCCTTACAGTATTGATATTTATATTGACGGAACATTGGTTGCCAACACAA
>CAIUEQ010000156.1 GCA_903898215.1 uncultured Bacteroidota bacterium
AAATGTTAGACTAGCAAAGAACAAAAAAAGCCACTCTTAAAGTAGCCTTGATGTGCTGCGAAAGAGACTCGAACTCTTACACCCGTAAGGGCACCACCCCCTCAAAGTGGCATGTCTACCAATTTCACCACCGCAGCATTTTATTTTTTTTTTGAAGGGTAAAGATTATTTCTTTTTAGCTTTGATAGCACGTTTGTTGCGCGTTTTTCCGAAAGAACCATTCTTCATTTTACCGATTTTTGTTTTGATGTCGCCTTTTCCCATGATTATATTTTTTTATTTAAGATGGCGAAGATAATTTTTTTCGCCAATTCATTGCAAGCGTTAGCTAAGTTCTTTTGTATGAAAAGTTCGAATAAGAAATATCAAATGTTAGAAATTTAAAATTCGCTTTTTTAAAATTAATGTGATTCTCCCATTGAAACAATTCTCGTTTCACCGTAAGTACCGTTTTTTAATTTTTCTCTTACTTCTGTAAATGCTTGAATGGTTTCTTCCACATCAGCAAGGCTATGAGAAGCAGTAGGAATAATTCGTAGTAAAATCATCCCTTTTGGTATCACAGGATAAATTACAATCGAACAGAAAATTTTGTAATTCTCTCTTAAATCATGAACGATGGAAGTGGCTTCGCCAACTGTACCGTTAAGCATCACTGGTGTTACAGGAGAATTTGTTTGGCCAATATTGAAACCTCTTTCTCTAAAACCGTTTTGCAATGCATGAACAATTTTCCATAAATTTTCAAGATGTTGTTTTTCACTTCTGATCATATCCAATCGTTTCAATGCTCCTTTTACAATAGCCATCGGCACTGATTTGGCATATATTTGTGATCTCAAATTATATCTGAAATATTTAACAATTTCTTTTTTTCCTGCAATAAAACCACCAATCAAAGCCATTGATTTTGCAAAGGTTGCAAAGTATAAATCGATACCATCGATACAATTTTGTTCTTCTCCAATTCCGGCTCCTGTTTTCCCCATTGTTCCAAAACCATGTGCATCATCAACTAGTAAACGAAATTGAAATTTCTTTTTCAACTCTACAATTTCGGCAACATTTCCTTGAGCTCCTGTCATTCCGAAAACACCTTCGGTGATAACTAAAATAGCTCCTCCGGTTTCTTCCACAATTTTGGTAGAACGCTCTAACTGTTGCTCCAAACTTACGATATCATTATGCTTGTAACTAAAGCGTTTTCCAATATGAAGGCGAACACCATCCATGATACATGCATGCGATTCGGCATCATAAATAATAACATCATGGCGGTCAACTAAACAATCAATTGCTGATACCATTCCTTGGTATCCGTAATTTAACAATAGGGCATCTTCTTTTTTTACAAATGCAGCTAGTTCACTATCTAATTGCTCATGAAAAACACTGTTACCACTCATCATTCGAGCACCCATCGGATAAGCCAAACCAAATTCGGCTGCGGCTTCTGCATCAACTTTTCTAACTTCAGGATGATTAGCCAATCCTAAATAATTATTTAAACTCCAGTTAAGCAACGATTTCCCTTTAAATATCATCCGTGGAGCAATCTCCCCTTCAAGTCTAGGAAACATATAATATCCGTATGCATCATCAGCCCACATTCCAAGAGGGTTAGCTTTTTTTGTGATCTTCTCAAATAAATCCATGTTACAATTTAGTTTAATATTTAGTGTGCAAAATAATGGATGCAAAAGTATGCAGAAAACAAACATGTTCACAATTTACTAAAACTGATATTATTCATGTTTTAATGTTGCAAAATAAATTTGTTTCGCAGCGTTATATTTCATCTTGAGAAATGAAAAGTTTGTATAAGTTTGCACGTCTTTTAAAGAATAAGTAATATGTCAACATCAATTGATTATATCGCAATATTTATCCAGTTTTTAGTTGCAGCCGGTTTTGTTTTAATTGTAATTGTTTCAACACATTTTCTTGGGCCTAAAAGAAGCACAAAAGCAAAGCTTGCTTCTTTTGAATGTGGCATAGAGAGTGTTGGAAATGCCCGTCTTCCTTTCAATGTTAGATATTTTTTAACGGCAATACTTTTTGTAATGTTCGATGTCGAAGTGATATTCATGTATCCTTGGGCAGTTAATTTTAAACAATTACAAAATGGATT
Source organism: uncultured Bacteroidota bacterium (assembly GCA_903898215.1). Classification (GTDB taxonomy): domain Bacteria; phylum Bacteroidota; class Bacteroidia; order UKL13-3; family UKL13-3; genus CAIUEQ01. The sequence goes on from CAIUEQ010000156.1 coordinate 2,132, forward strand.
CTTGGAGATGTTCTTATTTATAGCTCCGCTGTTGATTGTATTTATTTATATTATTAAAAAAGGTGGATTGCAGTGGGACAGATAACCTATTATAATTGGTTAAATAATAATAAATTTTATCCAAAGAATTGAATTTAATATGTCGTCAACAATAGAAATAGTAGAATCACCTGCCGGAATTGAAGGTCCGGGATTTTTTGCCACATCACTTGATAAAGTAATTGGTTTGGCAAGAGCAAATTCACTTTGGCCTTTACCATTTGCCACCTCATGTTGCGGTATCGAATTCATGGGAACCATGGCATCAAATTATGATCTTGGAAGATTTGGAGCTGAGCGCTTAAGTTTTTCTCCACGACAAGCTGATTTATTAATGGTGATGGGAACAATCTCAAAAAAAATGGGCCCGGTTTTAAAACAAGTGTATACCCAAATGGCTGAACCACGTTGGGTTTTAGCTGTTGGAGCTTGTGCAACAAGTGGAGGAATATTTGATACTTATTCTGTACTTCAAGGAATCGATAAAGTTATTCCTGTTGATGTATACGTTCCTGGTTGCCCACCTCGTCCTGAACAAATTATTGACGGTTTGATTAAAATTCAAGAATTAGTAAAAAATGAAAGATTGAACAGGAGAAATTCTGAAGAATATAAAAAATTATTAGGCTCATACGGAATTGAATAATTAAGAATGGCTGACATTAACAACGAATATCTTTTACAAAAATTAAAGAGCCAATTTGGTTCTGATATTCTTTCACACGAAGAAACTTATGGAATGCTTTCCATTATTCTAAGTAAGGATAAAAACTTAGAATTACTTACTTGGCTTTACAACGAAAGCGAGTTAAAATTTCAATTTCTCACTGATGTTTGCGGAATACATTTCCCTGATAATAAAGATAACGAGCTTGGAGTAGTATACCATCTTCATAGTTTGGTAAATAATATCAGGCTTCGAGTAAAATGTTTTATGCCCGTTTCAAATCCTAGTATTCAATCAGCAACTTCTATTTTTAGTAGTGCCAATTGGCAGGAACGTGAAACATTCGATTTCTACGGAATTATTTTCGAAGGACATCCAAATCTTAAGCGCATTGTAAATGTTGATGAAATGGATTATTTCCCAATGAGAAAAGAATATCCACTTGAAGACGGAACAAGAACTGATAAAGACGATAAATATTTTGGACGTTAATACTATGCAAAACGAAATAATTGATATTGACGAAAAGCACAAGGAATATACAACCTTAAACCTTGGTCCTACACATCCGGCAACACATGGTATTTTCCAAAATGTATTGACAATGGATGGTGAGATCATTGTTAACAGCGAACAAACTGTTGGATATATTCACCGTGCATTTGAAAAAATTGCTGAACACCGTCCGTTTTATCAGGTAACAACTTTAACCGATCGTTTAAATTATTGTTCATCTCCAATTAATAATATGGGATGGCACATGACGGTAGAAAAGCTGCTGGGAGTTGAGATGCCAAAACGTGTTGATTATATGCGTGTAATCATTATGGAACTTGCTCGTATTTCTGATCATATTGTTTGTAATTCGGTTATCGGAGTTGATACAGGAGCATTAACTCCTTTCTGTTTTATTTTTCAAGATAGAGAAAAGATTTATGACATTTTTGAGCAGATGTGCGGTGCACGTTTGACAACAAATATCGGGAGAATAGGTGGGTTAGACAGAGATTGGAACGATGAGGTTTATCGTTTGATACGTAAATTTTTAAAAGAATTTCCGGTAGCATTTCGTCAGTTTACAAACTTGCTCGAACGCAACAGAATATTTTTAGATCGTATCACGGGTATCGGACCAATATCAGCTGAAAGAGCTTTGAATTATGGTTTTGCCGGACCAAATTTACGTGCAGCAGGAGTTGATTACGATGTTCGGGTGGCTACACCTTACAGTTCATATCAAGATTTTGATTTTAAAATTCCTGTAGGAACAAATGGTGATACTTATGATCGTTTTATGGTTCGACAAGGTGAAATTTGGGAAAGTTTAAGAATCATTGAACAAGCATTAGAAAACTTGCCTCCAGGGAAATTCTTTGCAGAAGTTCCTGAATTTTATTTGCCTCCCAAAGAAGATGTTTACAATAATATGGAAGCATTGATATGGCATTTTAAAATTGTGATGGGCGAAACAGATGTTCCTAAAGGTGAAGTATATCATAGCGTTGAAGGAGCAAATGGAGAACTTGGCTATTATTTAGTGAGTGATGGAGGAAGAGCTGCCTATCGTTTGCATTTTCGCAGACCATGTTTTATTTACTATCAGGCATTTCCTGAAATGGTAAAAGGTGCTGTTATTGGTGATGCAATCCTTACAATGAGTAGCATGAATGTGATTGCCGGAGAATTAGACGGATAATAAATTTCGAATAAAGATGAGTGAACAAAAAGAAATAAAATTTAGTAACGAAACGATGGAGCTTATTCAAAGCCTTATCAAACGTTATCCTGAAGGTAAACAGAAGTCAGCTTTATTACCTCTGTTACATTTGGCTCAAGCCGAATTTGATGGATGGTTAAGTGTTCCCGCAATGGATCTTGTTGCTTCCATTCTTAAAATTCAGAATATAGAAGTATATGAAGTTGCTTCATTTTATTCGATGTACAATTTGAAACCTGTTGGAAAATGTGTGATTGAAGTTTGTAGAACAAGTTCATGTTGGCTTAGAGGTTCGGATGATATTGTTCATCACATTGAAAAGAAATTACATATTAAAGAAGGCGAAACAACAGCTGATGGAAAATTTACTTTAAAAACTGTTGAATGCCTTGGATCTTGTGGAACTGCACCAATGCTGCAAATTGGTGAAAAATATCATGAGAATCTTACCATCGAGAAAGTTGACAGCTTGCTTGATCAATGGAAACAATCAGAAAAACACAGCACTTATTTAGATAGTGATACATTTAGAAAAAATTAAAATGCCACAGATTGCACAGATTAAATGGTTGATTTACTAAAAGATTTCAACGAGAAAAAGTTTCTATATAAAGATGAAACTTACAAAGTGATCGGTGCATGTATGGAAGTACATAAAATACTTGGGAAAGGGCTTTTGGAAGTTGTTTATAAAGATGCGATGGAATTGAATTTGGAGCAAAATCAATTCCATATCAAAGAGAAAAAAAGTTTGAAATTAAATATAAAGATGTTATTTTAAACCATTGTTTCTATTCTGATTTTGTAGCATTTGATAAAATTATTGTTGAAATCAAAGCTCAAAAAAATGGAATAGGAGAAGAAAACGAAAAGCAACTGATAAATTATCTAGCAATCGCAAAATTTAAAGTTGGTTTGCTTATTAATTTTGGAGAAGATTCATTGGTATATAAAAGAATAGCATTATAAAAAAATAAATAAAA
>CAIUEQ010000157.1 GCA_903898215.1 uncultured Bacteroidota bacterium
AACTTTTGACCTTGTGTTTTAACCACAAAGTTCACAAAGATTTCACAAAGAGCACAATCCCAATAGCTATCGTGATGGTCTTCGTGGTATAGGTCATGCGTTGACCTTTGTGCCCCTCGTGGTTATCTTTTTATTTACTAAGCACAGGAAATTGATGTTTATGTCTTGGTTACATAAATGCCTAAATTAATTAAAATTTCTCCTTCTTCCTGAATCAATCATCTAAAACTATTTGATAAATAGTGCATGGTATAAATATTTTTATATTTTCGCATGTAATCAACTGTAATAATGAATTCACAAAACCCCGGAAATATTGAATTAAGCATTGTAATGCCTTGTTTGAATGAAGCAGAAACGCTCAAACTTTGCATCGACAAAGCGATGAAATACATCAAAGAAAACAACATCAAAGGTGAGGTGGTAATCGGTGATAATGGAAGCACAGACGGAAGTCAGGAAATAGCCATTTCATGTGGAGCAAGAGTGATAGCTATTCCTCGTAAAGGTTACGGCAGCGCATTAATGGGAGCAATTGAAGCATCCTTTGGAAAATATGTGATCATGGGCGATTCGGATGATAGTTATGATTTTAGTAACCTTAATTTTTTTGTTGAAAAGCTAAGAGAAGGGTACGATCTTGTTATGGGAAATCGTTTTAAAGGCGGAGTGACAAAAGGTGCTATGCCTTTCTTACATCGCTACCTTGGCAATCCCGTATTGTCGTTTATCGGACGATTATTTTTTAGAAGCAAAGCCGGAGATTTTCATTGCGGGCTTCGAGGTTTCCGTCAAGACATTGTTTCAGTGCTTAACCTTCAAACCACAGGAATGGAATTTGCCAGCGAAATGGTGGTGAAAGCAACGATCTTTAAATTAAAAATTGCAGAAGTGCCAACAACACTTTCACCTGATGGCAGAACCCGACCACCACATCTTCGCACATGGAGAGATGGTTGGAGACATTTACGTTTTTTATTGGTTTATAGTCCGAAATGGTTGTTTTTAATTCCTGGAATTTTAATGATGTTGGTAGGGTTAATCATGATGATTTCAATTATTAAAGGACCTGTTCAATTGTTTAATATTTATTTAGACACCAACACATTGTTGTATGCTGCAGCTTTAATCATCAGCGGTTTTCAGGCTATCAACTTTGCAATATTTACAAGAACATATGCTATTCAGGTTGGGTTTTTACCCGATAATAAAACGCTCCATAAAATGTATAAATATGTGAACCTCGAATCGGGATTAGTTGTTGGGATTTTGGTAACACTTATTGGTTTTGCAGGATCGGCCTACTCGTTATATTTATGGGATCAGGTTGATTTCGGACATTTAGATTATTCTTCCATATTACGAGTTGTGATCCCTTCGGTAGTAAGCATTATAATCGGTTTACAAATTATCCTTTCAAGTTTTTTTCTAAGTGTGTTAGGAGTAACTAAAAAATAAGTAGCATGAAAAAAATTGATGTTTATTTACAAAATGTACGAATTTCAAAAGCACGCCAATTTGTTAAGAAAGGCGATAATGTACTTGATATTGGTAGTCACGATGGAGTGATGTTTGAACAATTTCAAGGATTGATGAATAAAGGTATTGGCATCGATCCATCACTGCCAACTGTTATCAATGGAAAGAATTACACCCTCATTCCCGGGTATTTTCCTGATGTATGTCCCGAAGGAATTAAATATGATGTGATCACCATGCTTGCCGTTTTAGAGCATATTCCAACAGATAAGCAAAAGCAACTTGCAACAGATTGTGCAAGGTTTTTAAATAAAGGCGGAAGAGTAATCATCACAGTTCCATCACCTCAGGTTGATTTTATTTTAGATGTTTTAACAACACTTCATATCATCGATGGAATGGCTATACATGAGCATTATGGCTTTAAACCAAAAGATACTTTAACAATTTTTAGTTCAACTGATTTCAAATTATTGCATCAAGAAAGTTTTCAGTTTGGGTTAAATAACTTTTTTGTTTTCGAAAAAATTTAGTGAATGGAAAAAATAATAAAAAGTGATTCCAGGATTTCCATCATTCTGTCGATACAGAATATTGAAAAGGAAATTTCTTATTATGAAAGTTTATTCTCTTTCATCAATAAATCAAAAAGCGATATTGAGTGTGTGCTCATTGATAATGCTTCAACAGATCAAACAGTTTCAAAAATTGAAGCTGATAAATCTTTTGCAGAATTGTTATCAAAAGGAAGAGTAATATTTTTAAAAAGCGAAAAAAAAATTACCCTGGGAAACGCTTATGCTCTTGGTTTAAATGCTGCTACCGGCAAACATAGTTTGGTCATTGAAAAGATTGAACATATCAATATCGGAAATTTAATTACAGCGGTTTCTTCGCATAAGAAAAATATTAAAGACGATGAAATTTTGGTTGGATCAAACAACCTAAAAATATCTATTAATAAAAATGAAGTTTCTCAAAAACGTTGGTTAAAATTATATAATTCGGCAGTAAGGTTTTGGACACCCATAAATCTTCGCGATTCGGCAGCAGGAATTTTTGCAGTAAAAACAGAAACCGCTGCACCACTTTTTGAAACAACACTTGCCGTTGCACAAAAGCATCTTGAAATATTACACCTCGCATCTTGCAATGGAATTACGCTCAACGAATTTGCAGTTAACACAGATAAAAAAACTACACCAAAGGGCTTTGGAGACATTCTAATGATGCCATTAACCGCTTTCATACTGCGATGGAGGTATTTTGTATCGGGAGCATTACACGAGATGAAATTGCCCGAAAAAGTTTCGCTTGTAAATGGAAACAACCCCGTTTATCGTTTTACTTTTTTCACATTAATTCTTCTTGCATCGTTTGCCATGCCATACTTGAGCAAAGATTTTGGAATGACATGGGATGAAAAGCAACACAACGATTATTCCAAAATTGCTGTAAATTATCTTTCCTCAATGGGTGATGATAGTGCAGCAATTGCTGATTCAAAAAGCAATGCCGATTATATTCGTCAGGCTTACCGTTTTTATGGCGAACAATGCAATATTGTTGCTGCAATAATTTATAAAACTTTTGATTTGCCTGAGTTTGAAACAAGGCATGTGGTTATTTCTCTTTATGGTTTATTGGGTTTGATTTTTATTGCATTAGCAGTAAAAGAAATTGCCGGTTGGCGAGCGGGAATCATTGCGATACTTTTTACTTTTTTTAATCCGGGGTGGCTTGGAAATTCAATGAACAATCCCACGGATATTCCTTTTGCCACAGGGTTTGCCGTTTCAATGTATTTTATCATCAAAATATTAAAGGCATTGCCCAAACCAAAACTTGCACATTTAATTTGGCTTGGAATAGGAATAGGAATAGGCATCGGATCACGTGTTGGAGCGTTTTTAATTATCGCTTATTTCGGAATGTTTTTAGGAATCAGCTGGCTGTTGTTAAATAAAGATAAAACAGTGAAGGCATCAAAATTTCTTGTTCCCTATCTTAAAATATTTTTGATCGTTGCAGTTGTTGGATACATTTTAGGAATATTACTTTGGCCTTATGCATTGCACAATCCATTTAAAAACCCATTCCTTGCATTTAAAAAAGCATCCGATAATTCCTTCTATACAAACAATGTAGAACTCTTTGAAGGCAAGCGATTATACATGCTTACCCAAGCACCGTGGTATTATGTGATTAAATTTTTATCTATTGGAAATCCTATTTATCTCCTGCTTGGATTTTTAATTCCATTTCCATTTATGGTTTTGATGAAGAAAAAAATGAACATCGGATTTGTGCTGATGTTGTTATTTATGATCGTGTTTCCAATTGCTTATGCCGAGTTTTCACATATCAATCATTACAATGGTTGGAGACATTATATTTTTATTCTTCCCGCGTGGATAGCACTTTCGGCAGTTTCATTTGAGTTTCTGATCGGGCATCACAATAAACTTGTTCGGTACGTTACTATCATCACCTTAGTTTCACTTTTTGCAAGACCAACTTATTGGATCATCAAAAATCATCCAAACGAATATGTTTATTTTAATGAATTAGTTGGAGGAATAAATGGTGCTTTTGGAAGTTATGAAACAGATTATTATTCTAACTCTTGTCGCGCTGCCGGTGAATGGATTGCAAAACAAGAACCGAATAAAAAATTAGTTGTTGCAATCAATAATGAACAATTAACAGCATCGTATTATGCACAAAAAATAAATCCTAATTTAGAGTTTCAGTGGGTACGTGAATATGAAGAGCAAAAACCAAGGTGGGATTATATGATCTTAACTACACGCACCTATTCTAAAAACGAATTGCTGAATGGTTCATTTCCTCCAAAAGGCACGGTTTATATTGTGAAGGCAGATGATGTTCCTTTAGCAGTTGTTGTAAAACGCGAAAATTATTTTATGCCCGATGGTTACAAATACAATGATGCACATAATGCTGATTCGGCAATTTATTATTTTACCAAAGCGGTAAATTATGACCCCAAAGATGAAGAGGCAACACGTATGCTTGGGCAAGCTTATTTAAATAAAGGATCGTTTGATACAGCCGATAAATATTTTGATAAAGCGATAGAAATATTCCCGGAAAATTATTCGGCATGGAGTAATAAGGGAATGGTTTATTTGAATAAAAAGGAATACGCAAAAGCACTTATATTTTTCAAAAAAGCAACAGAACTTAAGCGCAATTATACCGAAGCATATTATTACGCATCGGTATGTGAATTTTCGCGAAATAATTATGCAGGAGCAATTCCTTATTTGGAAGCAGCTATAAAAAACAATGGCAACCTTCCAGAGATTTATTACAATTTAGGAATAGCATATTTAAATACCGGAAGTTATAATAAGGCTGAAGAAGCTTTGAATGGCGCACTTTCAATGAATCCTAAAATGGCAAATGCTTATTATGCTTTAGCCGAAACCTATCAGAAACTTGGAAAACAAGCCGAAGAAAATTACTGCCGACAAAAGTTTCAGGAATTAGGTGGAGGGCGATAAAGGGTTTTTACACGATATATAAGAGAATTATTATTTATTTGAGGGGTGGATTAATCCTAAGATTGCAGCCTTAAACATTAACTGCTGCACATTTTCAACTCCAAAAATACTTTTCAATTTATTTACCCTGCTTTCTGTTGTTCTAACATCTTCGTTCAAAAATTCAGACATTGATTTACTGGTTAAACCTATTGAAATTAAACGCATTGTTTCAATATGAGATGGTGTTAGATGATATGATTTAATCTCATCAACGTGTTGTTTTATTCTTTTAATTTCTTCCTCAGGCGAGCTATTGTTTTTATAATATTGTTTACCTGATAAAACACTTTCGATAGCATCATTTAATCCAACGAGGTCAAAATCTTTAATAGCATATCCTTCAATGCCATTGTCAAATAATTGGTTTGAAATATTTTGCTGATAAATCATACTTAAACAAATTATTTTAGTTTCAGGTAATTGCGGCTTGAGCCCAATAGCAGCCTCAATACCACAAAGTAAAGGCATGTGGCTATCAATAATTAAAAGTTGTGGATTATGTGTAATTGATTGCTTTATTAAATCGTATCCGTTATTGCTTGTAAATAAAACTTGATACCTTTTGTTTTTTTGTAAGTAGTTAAATATAATACTGCTCCAGTATATGTCATCATCAGCAATGCCGACCGTTAAATAGTCTTTCATATATTCTGTAGTTTAGCAACAGCTAATATAGCCAAGATAAAACAACTTAATGTTCAGTAAAAATACTGAATTTAATTATTCAGTATTTTTACTGATACTTTTTATAATGGCATGTTTCATTTTTGAATAACATTTCCAATTGGCCAATACGGAATTTTAAATTCAATTATTTTTAAAAAATTAAAATCATGAAAACGGTATTTAAATTAATCTTTGCAGTTTTAATTATTTCTATCTTCTCAGTTTCAAATGGCTATAGTAAAGGCAAACCAAAAATACCAAAAGATAAGAAAATAGAGTTTAATAAGAAATCACGTCCATTAGTTGAAATTACTGGCGGTAATATAAAATTTGTGTTAAGGTGGGCGGGGATGGCAGGATGGTCATGTCCTTGCCCAAAATGCAAATGCTCTGGTTGTCCTTGCGCCTTAGGAATGTGTGCTTGTGGTAATTTAGTTGAGATCTCAGAAAACATGGATATGGGAGATGACGTTGGAACAGCATTTGTTTGGTTTGACAGTAATTATAAATTGCATGTAAAATTTAATCAACTAACAGCAGTAAATATTCCTTCAATTAGTGCTAACGATGTTGTTCCTGTTTCTGGAAACGCAAACTTCACTACGGCTATTTGCCAAATTTTAGGTTATAATTCAATTATAATCCCAAATGGATTTTATCAAGTTGATTATACAAACAGCACTTATGGAACAATAATAGTTGATGCAACAACTAACTAAATGAGAATATTAAAAATATACTTCACGATTCTTGCCCTCGGATCATGCACTCCGATGGCAAGAATTTTAATTGGATATAAAACGCCAAACCTTATTTCTAATAAACAAATAATTAGTTTATCGAAAAAATTATATATAGGCAACTTTCCAATTTACTCACTCGATACAGTATATTTTGACCAAATACGTTTGTTGTATGATGATAAAATGTCGCGAAAGATTTTTAATCAACCTATCATGGTGTTTTTTTTAAAAATGATTCGTTAAAATCGTTTACTAATAACTGTGCTTATCCTGGTGTACCAAAAATAAAATGGAATTACTTCGGCCATTTTGATAAATATCCTCCCAAAACAAATTATGATGAAAAATTATTCAAGAATTTATTACTCTCTGAATTTACAAGAAATATACATCCAATAATAAACGGAAAAAAAATAAATACAAATGATGAATATATTTTTGTTATGTTCAACAATACATTCTACAGGCAGTCGAAGGCATTAATCAAAGTTATCTCAGAAAAATATAAAGATTATAAAGAGCGAATAATTTTTATAAATAATGATACCTATATCTATTCAAAATTTGAATTCGGGTTTTAAGGATAGGTATAAATTCACTTTTTAAGAACAGTTACTTTACATTTAGTGTTGCATAAAAAAACAATTATTTATCTCGCAGGTAATAATTGTAAGTATGCCGACAGTATTTACTCACGATATAAAAATTACAGAAGAAACCTCCTTTTGTTTTTGCCTAAGTAGTTAAATATATTACTACTCCAGTAAATATCATCATCGGCAATACCAATTGTTGAATAAGCCATCATATATTTTGTACTTTAGCAAACGCAATATACAAACGGTGAATCACTTTATTGTTCCGTATTTATACTGAATTTTTATATTCAGTATTTTTACTGATACTTTTTAAATTGGCTTAATACATTTTTGAATAATATTTCCAATTGGCCAAAACGAAATTTCAATTTTCAATTAGTATTAACCAATTTAAAAATTTAAAATTATGAAAATGAAAGCAATTTTTACCTCAATAACATTATTGTTATTTTGGGCTTTAGGAAGTCAATCTTATGGTGGAAACCCAGATGTAAAAAAACCTGAAATTAAGATTACCACACCAACAGAGAAACAACAAGAATCCGCTAACATACAGAAACAGCGTATACCTGATGGTGATTATACAGGTTTGAGACAGATGGGATTTATGTGTATTCATTGTTGGACAAGTGCAGCTACTTGTTTTACGGTTATTGATGGTTGGGCAATTGATCCTTTTGGGTTGGGTGTTGACTATCATATATCAGGTAACGGCATACCTGTGGTAAGCGATAAAACTCCAGGTGTAGATTATGAATATGATAACACAAGACCAACTGAATAAAAATAACAGAAACCAAGAAAGAAATAGCATTAGCTATTTCTTTCTTTTAATTTATAAAAATGCGGATATTTTATTTTATACTTATTTTTTTTACTGTTTTTTTCAATAAGGTACAAGCTGTAAATGAGTTTGATTGTGTAATCAGAATCAGCAAAAATGATTGCAGTACTTGTTTTAACAACTTGTTTTATATTCGGTCTATTAATCCTCTATACAACATCAAAATTTTAATGGAGAATACAGACCCAGATGATTCATCCGAGTCATTTAAACCAATTTTAAAACTTAAGAACAAATATATATTTCAGTTTTCAGATTCACTGTATTATAGTTTGAGTGATGCGGTTTACTCAACGGTACATTTATTTTTTAAAGGAAAGTTGTTATTGAGCATTCCGCTTACAGATTTACCGTTGAGATTATACGATATAAACAGATTCAGAATTATTGATACTCTTACATTCAACTCAAAACTTCGTTCTTCGTATGATGAAATGAAAATGACAAACAATACAATATATCTTTTCAGAGAAAAATTTTCAGATATTACACTAGTAAAATGGGAAAATTTAAAAATCTATAAAATCTATAAAATGGACAATAGGTTTAACGAAATTGCATATAGATTAAAATTTCCAAACGAACCTGATAAATATAGAGAAGTAAAAAAATATTACGACTCAATAGGGAATAATTTTAGTATTAGCCAAATTACATCTTTTACAATTAAAAATGACACTCTATTTTTTTTATCAAAAAACATATTTACAGTTGATACAATTCTAAATTGGGATGATTTGCCACAAAAAAGTAAAGGAAAAAAAACACGATGGACGTTTTCATTTTTTACTCTTTTTGAAATAGTTAATGATTCATTAATAGAAGCTTTACCTGTTTCGGATATCAAGAATGAGCAGGATGATTACAAAGATTCATATAATCTTTGGGGTGGTAAACTAAATGAGGAAAACAATATTTTATATATTAGTATTGGTAGAATAACAAAGTTTAAGGACGATGACTTTTTTATAGGAAAATGGAAAAAAGACAAGGATAGATGGCAGTTTATCGAACCAGTAAAAATGAGTTTATCTAAGTTTCATAAAGCAAACCATTTAGGATATAATTTTACAGAATATTTAGTTCATTGGCCAAATATTATGTTTAATATTACCCCTGAATTGTATGACACAAAAAAAGATATCAGAAGTTTCTTAAAACTTAACATTGGTAACT
>CAIUEQ010000158.1 GCA_903898215.1 uncultured Bacteroidota bacterium
TCATTTGGTAATCTTTTTGTGAAATGATTTGCTCCAATAGCAAATACGAGATAATTATCAGGAATATTCTTTACGAAAATAGTTGAAGGCAAAAAATAATCAAGTCCTCCACCATCGTTTGACACTCCAAGCTCAACAAGGGTTTCCATATATCGTTCAACAATGTGAACCTTAGGTAACAAATTCATTTTAAGATTGACCATCAACCATTTTTCAAAATTCAATTTATCAAAACTGTAATTTGTTGTTGATAGAATTGCATTTAAAATTTTAGTCCGAAGATTTCTGTGAAGATCAATTACTAAATCAAAACCTATTCCTCTTAACTCAAATCCTTTTTGAAAAAGAGGTTTATCCAATACATGCAAAAAATCGATATAAGGATTATTTTCTAAAATACTTTTATACTTCGGTTTAGTGAGAAAATGAATTTCAGCATCAGGAAATTTCTTTTTCAAACATCTAACAACGGGTGTTGTGAGAATAATATCACCTATGGAACTAAAGCGAACGATTAAAATTTTCAATTACAAATTTTTAATTAAGAATGAATAATTAACGATACGAATTAAAACAATTCTCTGCGAAAAACTCTGTGCTCTAAGCGGATAATTTTATTTTCTAGATTGAAAATATTTACTGATTTCTTCCAGATTCATAGAATTTAAACACATTTCTTTTGTAAGCCCACCTTTACGGGCTACACAAACACCATAATACATATCATGATACCCTTCGCACTCGTGGGCATCTGGATTTATAGAAAGTTTCACATTTTTATTCATCGCATAATCAATCCATCTCCAGTCCAAATCCAAGCGATAAGGATTTGCATTAATTTCGATAACCACACCATTAGCAGCACAAGCATCAATTATTTTTTTATGATTGATTGGATAACCTTCACGAATTAATAATAAGCGTCCGGTTGGATGACCAAGAATTGTTGTATACGGGTTTTCGATAGCTTTTAATAAACGAGCCATCGCCTTTTCTTCCGTCATTTTTAAATTGCTGTGAACAGATGCAACAATAAAATCAAAACTTGATAAAACTTCCTTGTTATAATCTAAACTTCCATCATTTAAAATATCACTTTCAATTCCTTTAAATATTTTGAATGGAAATAATTTTTTATTCAATGAATCAATCTCTGAATGTTGCTTTAAAATTGTATCCTCCTTCATTCCACTTGCATAAAAAGCAGCTTTCGAGTGATCGCAAATTCCTAAATATCCATAACCAAGTTCTTTACAATAAACGGCCATTTCTTCTAATGTATTAGCTCCGTCAGAATAGGTTGAATGATTATGAAGAATTCCTTTTAAATCGGATAACTCAATAAGTTTTGGCAACTTATTTTCTTTTGCTTTTTCAATTTCAAAAGTTCCTTCTCGTAATTCAGGTTCGATAAATGGAAGTTTGAAAGCTTGGTAAATTTCTGTTTCACTTCCCAATTCGTAATTCCCAATTCCTAATTCTTTGATGTGTTTTTGAGAACCTGTTTGAAGAAATAAATTCTTCGCAAAATCATTTTCCTCTGAAATAAAAATTTTAACAGGAATTGTTTCTTGAACTTTACCTACAATAAAATCTCCATCAACTTTTATTTCCTGAAGTAAATCTGATGAAAGAAAAGCATTCTTAAATTCTTCTGTATCACATACTGCAACAATCAAATCAATTTGCTCAAGGATTTCACATTTTCTTCTTAACTCACCACTAAATGAAATATCGGCAATCATTCCTCCTTCATCAATTGTCCCAAAAAAACTTTGTGTTTCTTCTATCAAATTTGTTGCAGTATTTTCCAATTTTGCATAATGAAATTTATTTGCGCTGGCAAACATAAATTCAATTTGCTTGATAATATTTTGCTGCGTTTTTAAACCAAAACCTTTCGCTTGAGCAACTCTGTTTTCATGACAAGCATAAAGTAATTCACCAATATTTTCAATGCCAATTTCTTTCCATAGGTGAGCAACTTTTTTGGGTCCGATGCCTTTAATTTTCATCATCTGTAAAACACCTTCTGGAGTTTTATCTAACAAATCATCAAGCTCTTTAAAAGTTTCAGTTGTATTTATTTCGACAATTTTTTCGGCAATACTTTTTCCAATGCCGTCAACTTTTTCAAGTTCTTCCAAACTCTTTCCAAACAAAGTAATTGGCAATTTATCTATCCTGAAAGATGCTGCTTGAAAAGATTTTATTTTAAATGGATTTCCTCCATGCAATTCATACAAATCAGCATAAAGTTTTATTAAATCAGCTATGTCGGAATTGGTCATTTTGTTAATCTAAGAAATACAAATCAATACGAATTTAGGAATCAGTGCTGCAAAATATTTAACAACTTAATAACGCAATAACCATTTTTAAAATTCAATTTCATTCAATTCAAAAGCTTTGTCAATTTCTATCCAAATTAAAGTGAGTTTACTTTTTGTGTAGCAAATCATCACACGCTTTTGTTTGCCATCTTTTTCATCAAAAACTCGTATAACTGCAACTTTGTAATTTTTATTACCATAACTGGCTGGTAATCTTTTTGCGTCAAAATCACCTGAATCAAAAAAACTTTCAAACACTCCATCCCCTGTTAAAGTATCGATTTTGATGCCAGTTGCAGGGTATCTTGTTTTACTGTAAATATCCATGCTCACAAATGCTTTTGATTTGCATTTATTGATATGAACAGTCATCCCTACTTCTAAGTTTCTTTTTAGAAATGTTTTTTGTGCGAATAAATTCACAGAAAAAAATAAGCATAAAATGAAAAAAATATTTTTCATCATTTTACTATTTGTCCTTGACGATATAATTCAGTTTTGAGCAACTTCCCTTTGATATCGTAATATTTCCAGATACTGTCCTTTTTCTCATTAATGTAATATCCTGAACTTTTTAAATTTCCATCTTCAAAATAACTGGTATAAGGGCCACTTTTTATGTACATAATCGTATCTATATAACTTCCATAATGTTTTTTGTCAGGCATCACTTTCATAATTTGTTTATGATGATAAATTTCTTTTACCTTTTTGTGTGTAAGGGAATCGTAGTAATAGTAAGTTTTCCCGGCAATATCATCAACTACTTGTGCTGAAAGTTTAATGCAAAAAAGTAATAGTATAACTGAAAATGACAATAATATTTTTTTCATAAAATGTGATTGTTTAAAACAAAGAAAAGTGATTTCATGCGTTCATGCAACAAATCTTATTCGAGATCGTACTGTTTAATTTTGCGGTACAAGGTTCTTTCAGAAATGCCCAATTCATTAGCTGCCTTTTTACGTTTTCCATTATATTTCTCTAATGCTTTTTTTATCATTTCCAATTCCTTTTCTTCCAATGAAAGCGATTCGACAACAGCTTTTGCAACAGGAATTTCTATCAGATTTGTATTTTGTGGAATCATTTGCGAATGCATCATCGGTGGTGCGGTGAAACCTTGATCAGGAACTATTTGATTATTTTGATTCTGATGTGCTGCAATAATTTGCTCTCTAGATGAATTTCCCTGTAACATATCAAAAACAATTCCCTTTAAATCTCCTAGATCTTTTCTAAGATCATACAATACCTTATAAAAAATATCACGTTCACTTAATTGATTTTGATCTGAAGTATTTGCACTCATAATCATTGGCAAACCTGGTCTTTCGGCAGGTAACACTCTCATCAATTCATCTGCATGAATATTCTTATCTTCATCCAAAACAGAAAGTTGTTCAGCAATATTTTTTAGCTGTCGGATATTACCGGGCCAACGATAACCTGCCAAAATATTTTGAGCCTCTGTATCCATTACAACAGCTTTCGATTTATATTTTTCAGCAAAATCAGCACTAAATTTTCTGAACAATAAATGAATATCTTCTTTCCTTTCACGCAAAGATGGAACTCGAATTGGTACTGTCGACAAACGGTAATATAGATCTTCACGAAACTTTCCCTGATCAGCCAAAACAAGCAAATCTTTATTTGTTGCGGCAACAACTCTTACATCTGTTTTTTGAGTTTTTGATGAACCTACTTTGATGAATTCACCACTTTCTAAAACTCGTAATAATCTTGCTTGAGTTTCGAGTGGAAGTTCTCCAACTTCATCCAAAAAAATTGTTCCACCGCTTACCGTTTCAAAATATCCTTTACGTAAATCATGAGCTCCAGTAAACGAACCTTTTTCATGTCCGAATAATTCCGAATCTATCGTACCTTCAGGAATTGCGCCACAGTTCACGGCTATAAAAGGACCGTGTTTACGGTTACTCATCGAATGTATAATTTTTGAAAACGCTTCTTTTCCTACACCACTTTCTCCATTAATTAATACCGTAATATCTGTTGGTGCAACTTTTACTGCCGTTTCCAAAGCGAAATTTAACAATGGCGAATTGCCAATAATTTCAAATCGTTGTTTTATATCTTGTATGTTCATTCTCTATATTTAACTAATCACTGAATAACTTAATAACCTATCAACTTTTTTTAACCAATAACTTTTCCAATCAAACTAGTTGTGGTTGTTTTTTCAATCAGCACATTTACATAATCACCCTTTTTATAATTTCCATTAACCGGAAATATCACCGTTTTGTTTTGATCGTTTCTTCCTTTAAAATCATTTTCTGATTTTTTTGAAAATCCTTCAATTAAAACTTTATAAGTTTTACCAATTTCTTTCTTATTATTTTCAGTGCTTAGTTTGTTTTGAAGTGCTATAATTTCTGCAAGTCTGCGACTTTTTACCTCTGCCGAAATATCATCAGCATATTTCTTTGCTGCTAATGTTCCCGGGCGCTCGCTATACGCATACATATATGCAAAATCAAATTGTGCCTCTTCAAATAATTTATAGGTATCCAAAAATTCTTCTTCAGTTTCAGTACAAAAACCCACAATCACATCTGTAGAAATTCCACAGTCGGGAATAAGTTCTCTTATTCTTTTTAAACGTTGAATAAACCATTCTCTGTTATAAGTTCGGTTCATTAATTTTAATATTCTTGTATTACCTGCCTGAAGTGGAAAGTGAATATAATTACAAATATTCTCGTGAGCTTTCATCGTATAAATTACATCATCAGTAATATCTTTTGGATGTGATGATGAAAAACGAATACGCAATTCTGGAGAAACCATAGCAACTTTTTCAAGAAGTTGAGCAAACGAAATAACATTTGTCGAATCAGCATCTTCCCATTTATACGAATCAACATTTTGTCCAAGTAAGGTAACTTCTTTGTATCCTTGATTAAACAATTCAGTTGCTTCGTTGATGATTGATTCTGGTTCACGGCTTCTTTCACGACCTCTTGTAAAAGGAACAACACAAAATGAACACATATTATCACAACCGCGCATGATACTTACAAAAGCATTTACACCATTGCTACTCAAACGAACCGGAGTAATTTCTGCATAAGTTTCCTCGCGAGAAAGTAAAACATTTACTGCTTTTTGTCCTTCTTCAACTTGCTCAATTAATTTTGGAATATCACGATAGGCATCTGGTCCAACGACAATATCAACAAGTTTTTCTTTTTCTAATAATGTTGATTTTAATCGTTCGGCCATACAACCCATCACACCAACGATCATTCCCGGATTTTTTTTCTTCTGAAATTTAAGTTCACGTAATCTTCCCCATATTCTTGATTCTGCATTATCACGAACGGCACATGTGTTTAAAAATACCACATCAGCTTCGAGCGGGTTATCTGTTGTTGTAAATCCATTGCCCGACATAATCGAAGCCATCACTTCACTGTCAGCAAGATTCATTGCACAACCATAAGTTTCAATATATAATTTTCTCTGATGGAATTGATTTTGTTCAACACCTTCAGTTATTTCGGCAACTAATCCTCTCATTTAATTTCTAAAATTTGGGTGACAAAGATAAGAAAACTTGCGACAGAGTGGCAGAATGATTTAAGATTTTGGAATTTAAAATTTGAAGGTTTTCTAATTGAATCAATCTAAAAAGATTCTGTTTATCAATTAGAATATATTGTTTATCAATAAATATAATTTGTTTTATAATAAATAATATTTTACGTTTGATTAGAAAACAATTTTAATAGTTATGGAAAAGAAAAATAATTCTCATTTCATTAATTGGATGTATTGGCTTACTAGAATAGGGATATTAGCTCATATATTTTTCCTAGTAACTGCAACTGGAAGTTTGTATTCTGATTATCCAACCCCAAAAAATTCTGCATTTCTAGTGTATGGTGAATTCCGTTTGATGAAAGTACAATCAAGTGATAAAAATTACAGGCTTCCTGATTCTGTTTTTCAAAAAAAAGATAGTAGCATTAATATTCTTACTCATCCTAAGGATAAGGTCCAACAAGGTTTGGTATTATATAAAGAAAAACCAACTAGTTATCTGCCCTATTTAATTACAACTATTGATATATTAGGCTGGTGGATATGGTTATTGTTTACATTTCTTATTATGAAAATATTTTCGTCTTTAAAAAAGAAAATTATTTTTGACCTTAAAAATATAAATAGAATTAGGTGGATAGCATTAGTTATTGGAATAGCTCCTGCTTTAAAATTAATCAATTATTTTTTGTTCGCTAACTTATTGCATGAGATTTTACTAACTCCAGGTTATTATGTTGCCTATAATTTTGATTACGAAGTTTTATCTGGTGTACTTTATATGATTTTAATTTTAGGATTAGCCGAAATTTTCAAATACGGTTTCAATCTTCAACAAGAAAACGATTTAACTATTTAAGCTATGCCAATAATTGTAAATTTAGATGTGATGATGGCTAAACGAAAAATGAGTTTAAATGAGCTATCAGAAAAAGTTGATATCACTTTATCAAACCTTTCAATTTTAAAAACAGGGAAAGCAAAGGCTGTTCGTTTCAGTACACTCGAAGCTATTTGCAAAGCTTTAGATTGCCAACCAGCTGATATTTTAGAATATGTAAAGAAGGGTAAATAAAAAAAAATGTCGGAATAATTAATGAGCAAACTCATACACTAATCCGGTGTTCACCGAAAAATAATAGGGATAAACACTTATCGCGCTCGAAGAAACTGAAATTGGATAATAACCCAAAACGGGTTGAACCATTAAAGTAAGTGTCTTATCAATTTTATAATCAACACGAGCTCCTAAAATAATATTTAAAGCAAGTGCACGACCATTATATCCTGTTGAATCAAAATTGAATTTATTTTTACCGTCTAGATCAAAATCAAGATTTGCAGTCATTTGATGTTTGAGCAAAACATTTAAAGCAACTCCTCCTGTTAACGAAAAATTAAATTTATAATCTCCACTTCTTCCAACATGATAATTAAATAATAAAGGAACATTTAAATATTGATAGCGATAATCATAAGTAATGTTTCGTGAAACATTGGTAAGCTCTAATAATTTTCCTGAACCAATTCCGGGATAAATATTATCGTTTAATTTAATATCACTTTGAATATTTTGAGATCCAACATCCGAATATCCTAATCCGGTTTGTACAGCCCATTTTTGACCTAACGATAAATTGAACCAAATGGAAGGACATACAATATTAAATCGGTAGCTCTCTTGTGTAATGCTTTTTAAACTTGAATTCGAAGATGGTGTATTGTAAGAATTACAAAATGTAGGATTAATTGAAGCACCTATACTCCACTTTGATTTGCTTTGCGAAAATGTATTTATACTTAAAAAGAGAAAAATTAAGGTGATAAAATTATTTTTCATTATGAAATATTTTAAGCAAAGGTAATGGCTCAAATTATAAATCACATCATTATCTGCGATTAATCGAGAGTCGTGCAGAAATAATATTTGAATACGGCATTGTGCTCACACTTCCAGGATTAGCAAGAGCGTAATCAATACATAAATTATTTAATTTTAAACCAATTCCAATTGTTGGAAGAAATGATGTTTTTGTAGTTCCATCAATTAGTAATTCTTTCTGAAAATTATTTATTCCACTTCTCAAAAAAACAATATTTGAATACCCTAATTCAATTGCATACTTAGGATCAATGTTAAAATATTTACTGCTGATAAGTACATTCCGTTTTCCATGTTTATAAACTCATCTGATTACCAAAGTAGTAATATAGATCTGAATAATGTACCAGGATCAATAAATATGGTTGATATAA
>CAIUEQ010000159.1 GCA_903898215.1 uncultured Bacteroidota bacterium
CAAAATCATAACCAACACCATTTGTAATTGGACTTTGAAAACTTAAAATTGCCGTTCCTGCATCACCCAAACTTACCACTCCGCTTCCATCGGCTTTGCCAATTGCTAATGATGAATCTCCCGTTGATGCAAGTCCTAAAAACGAATCAGAGATATTTTGAAAGCCTCTGTCAACAGTACATCCCGTTGCCCATGAAATAAATATGCTGCTGTCTTTATATATAGCTTTCTCATGTCCAAATGGAACTTGAGCAAGCAAAAATGTTGATTGCAAACAGAAAATAAAAGCAGCAATATTTTTTAAAATCATTACTCGATGATAAGTTTTTTAATTTGAATAGTTGATTCGTTTTTTATCTGTAAGAAATAAAGTCCTTTTGATAAAGTTGACACAGAAATATTTTCTCCACTCATTACATTTTGTTTCATCATTTCTTTTCCTTTTAAATCAAAAATGCTGATTTCAGAAATTACATTTTCACTTTCAATAATGATAAAATCTTTTGCAGGATTTGGATAGACAATAAAAGTCGAATTTGTTTTATCAAGTTCATCAATTCCTGTGTTCAAATCTCTTGTTGTAAAATTATCCATGCAGAAATATGCTGGATTGTTCATTCCATATCCACCTGCAGTATCGTTTGATGACATGGTGAATTCAATACTGTCAACATTTCCAATCTTAGTAAGATCAAGCCAAGTCCATTGTTTAACAAAATAATCTTTGCTGTTATCAGTAAACCTAAAATCTGCTAAATAAAAGTTAATCGAATCTGGTGTCAAACTACCATTTTTATATCCCTTAATTTTTAACATAAACCAATCAGGATCATTACCGGTTAGTCCACCAAATTTTTTATTAAATGCACTTCCGTTTTTCATCGAATAGTAGGCATAGGTTGAATTTGTAATATAAAAACCACTAAGCTGTTTTCCTTTAGCTGCTCCCGTCAATAATACTTTCATTGGCGAATATTGGTTATAATATCCAACTGCATAATTTGCTGAATTGTTTACACCTTTTCCTGTAATGGCTGAATATTGATTTGTAAAACCTTGAGAAACGGTATCGCGTTTATTTGAGATCGAAAATCCATCCCACGATATGTAACCAAAAGAAGTATCATAATGATTCGCAAACGTTGCATTTCCACTGGTAAATCCGCCAGTCCAGTCGCTACCATTTTTAAAAGTATCGGTTGTTAAATTGATGTTTTCAAAGGTTGAAACAGTTTGCGCATTTGAGTTTAAGCAAAGTAAAATACCTGCAATTGCAATCATGTTGATGTAGATTTTTTTCATGTTGAATTAAATTTATTTTTAAGTTTTTAGGGTTAGATTTTTATGGTTACTCCGATTAGATAATTTCTTCCGGGCATTGGCATATTTTGTATGACCTGATAATTTTCGTTCCAAATATTTTTGATTTGAGCATTGATTGAAAAACTGAAACTCTTTAATTGAATTACTTTACCTGCCGAAATATTTCCCAATAAATAATACATCAGATAGTTGCTTTCATCTTTCTCTGTAAATCTTATACCGGTGTATGTTTGATTGAATGAAGCATAAAAAGTTTTATAAGTTACCATAAGCTGATTCATGTAATTTAGTTTTGGAACATAAATAAGTTGCTTGTGAAGTGTTGCATCATTGCTCATATCGGATTGCTCTTTTGTGGAAAGGATATAATTTACTCTTCCGTTATACAAGAAATTCCATTTACCTATTGGGAAATTTAGTTTCAGGTTTCCCTCCAATCCACGGCTCCAAACTTGTTTAATATTTTCAGGACTCCAGTATGAACCTGTAGATACCCACTGAATATAATTTTCAAGAATTCTGTTAAAAACTGTTGCAGTAAAATCCATTTTTATAGTTGAAATTTTGTGAACTGCATTCAATGAAATTTCCTCAGCCCAGGCATTTTCAGCTTGTAAATTTTTATTCCCTCTGGCAAAAGCATCATTCCAAAAAAGGTCGTTAAAAGTTGGGATTCTGTAAGCCCGATTTACATTGCCAAAAACTTTAAAGTGATTGTTCATCATCCATTCGAAAC
>CAIUEQ010000160.1 GCA_903898215.1 uncultured Bacteroidota bacterium
AGGTATCAAAAAAACAATAAACAATGCGCTAAAGTGCAACTGAAAAAATAAAAAAACTCTCTAAAAATATCAGAAAGAATTTGTAGTTATTTAATAATATAGTGCAGTGACTATTCAAAAAAATAGTTCTCGACTCCGCTCGAACTGACAAACAATCAAAAAAAACATTAAACACTAAACTATAACTTCACACAAACATTTTTCTGTTCAGTAAAAAACCTGAGAGCTTCCCAACCACCTTCACGTCCTACTCCACTTTGTTTCATTCCTCCAAATGGTGTGCGTAAATCACGAAGCAACCAACAATTTATCCATACAATTCCCGACTTAATTTTATTGGCAACACGATGTGCACGTGTTAAATTTTCTGTCCATAAAATTGATGCTAAACCATATTGAGTTGAGTTTGCATACATCAACACTTCCTCTTCGGTATCAAATGGTGTGATGGTAACAACCGGTCCAAAAATCTCTTCCTGATTGGTACGGCAATCATACTTCAAACCTTCAATTACAGTAGGCTCAATAAACCATCCGTTTTCACATCGGCCAATTGGGTTTACAATTTTTCCTCCGCATAATATTGCTCCTCCTTCTTGTTTTGCAAGATCGATATAGCTTAATATTTTTTCGAAATGTGGTTTAGAAACGATTGCTCCGGTTTTAGTTTTTGCATCAAGAGGATCGCCAACAATTTGTTGATTTACTTTTTCAATAAATGCTGTTTTGAATTTTTCATAGATTGAACGTTCAACAAAAATGCGAGAGCCACAAAGGCAAATTTCTCCTTGATTTAAAAATGAAGAGCGAACAGTTTCGTCTAACATTTTATCAAAATCGCAATCAGCAAAAATGATATTTGCATTTTTACCGCCAAGTTCTAGAGAAAGTTTTTTAAACATCGGAGCTGCAACTCTAGCAATTTGTGCACCTGTTTGTGTTCCACCGGTAAATGATATTGCCTTGATTTCCGAATGTGAAGTGATGGCCGAACCAACCTTTGGCCCCAAGCCATGAACGATATTAAATACCCCTTTTGGCAAACCTGCTTCCATACATATTTCAGAAAATAAAAAAGCGGTCATCGGTGTAATCTCTGAAGGTTTTGCAATCACACAATTTCCTGCGGCAAGTGCCGGAGCAATTTTCCATGTAAACAAATACAAAGGTAAATTCCATGGCGATATGCATCCAACAATTCCGATTGGTGTTCGCAACGTATAGTTTATCGCATGATCGCCCATTGGATGAGCTTCGCTTGCAAAATGTTCGATGGCTGTAGCAAAGAAATGTATATTGCTGATTGCACGTGGAATCTCTCCATTTTTTGCAAGCCAAACAGGTTTTCCCTGATCAATACTTTCGGCAAGAGCAAGTTTATCTAAATTCTTTTCCATCAATTCTGCAATCCTCAACATGATTCGTGAACGTTTTTCTGCAGGCATTGTACTCCACGCAGGAAATGCTTCTGCAGATGCCTTTACGGCTAACTCTACGTCACGTTCATCACTATCAGGACATTGAGAATAAGCTAAAGATGTTGACGGATCAAAATTATCGAAATATGTTTTTGAAACAGGTTCAACTAATTCGCCATTGATATAGTTTAGAATTTTTTGCATACGGCAAAATAAATTAATTAAGATGAAATATTGAGTTTCTAAAAAATCTTGCATAAAAAAAGACCACCTAAATTGTGGTGGTCTTTTAGAGTAAACAATTAATTTCTTAGTTTTTAATTACTTTTATTCTTTCAGTTTTATCAGAAGAATAAATGTTTAACAAATAATATCCTGAGGCAAAATCAGCCATATTTATCACACTATTTTTTTGCAATTTATCATTTGATAAAATCATTTTTCCTTCAACATCAAATAGCTGATAAGTTACCTCTTCTTTCGAATCGATAACAAGTAAATCTTTTACAGGATTAGGATAAACTGATAATTTACCTGATGCACTAAGCTCGTTAACACCGGTAGATTTTTTATAAAATATGGTATCAGAAAATGTATTACTACATCCTGATTGATTAATGATTACCGACTTTAAAATATTAGATTCTTTATTTCCCCATTGAATAGTAACTGCGTTAGTGTTATAACCGCTGATAATATTTCCGTTTTTCACATTCCAAGAATAAGAATATGTTGGATCAAATGGAACAGAATAAGTTTTTGTTTCAAATGGTAATGTTAAAATATTTTGACCTAGTATTTCGAAATTCGGAACATCCGAAACTGTTATCTTCACACTGTCTCTTTTATAATATGTGCCGTTTGTCATTTCAACCCAATAAACTGAAGTGCCAACAGGAGGATTAACTTTAATTGATGAAGTAGTTTCAGCAGTTGACCATTTGAAATTCAAATTTTTACATTCATCATGCATTGCCAAAGAAATTGAATTTTGATCTAAACAAACAAAAGTGTCTTTTTGAATTAAGAAGGAATATTTATTATTTAAACGGATTGAATAATATTTATAAAAATTCGTGCTTGATTCTGTCGTTAACAAACCGTTATTATTTGATGAACTTGAAATCGTATATAAATTTTGAGAAAATGTTGTAGGGATATATGACGCTAATACAGAACTTAAATTTGAAATAACATTTGATGCTGTTGAATTGCAAGTGCTTATGGTATCAGGTATTGAAGGTATTAAGTTTTGATTTGATTTAATGATATCACTTAAATTATCATATTTATAGGCTCGATAACTAAATGGATTTGTCATAGCAACCTCAAATAATTTATTATTATTAGAATCAACCTCCGTAAAAGTAGGGTTTGTTCCACCCCATCCTATTAAAGTATTTCCATTATGCATTCGCTGTGCACTTCCCATAAAATCACTCACCACATCAGGAGAATTTCGATAATCCCAAACCATTGTTGCTGTATGGTTTTCTTCATTAAGTTTATATTCTACTGCTCTTGAGTATCTGTTTCCTGTTCTATAATTACCATTGTCGAATAATAAAATATTTCCATTCTGCAATCTTCTTGCATCGTGTTGATATGAAAACCCCTTAGTATCATTCAGAAAAGTAAACTGACTTCCATTTTTTGCTTTTCCGAAACGCCAAATTAATTTACCGGTTCTTCTGTCAATTCTCTCCACTTCATTCAAATGGCGAGATGATAAAAGGAAAGTAGTGTCGGTATCCAAATCAATAGAATTACAATGGATATAATCAATATTAGCTGCCGCAAGATTAACTCCTACACTTGCTGAAATAGGTAAATAGTCTAAAGTATGCCATTCAAAAACTACATTTTTGTTTGCATCTAATTCCTGAACTATTAACCCTAAAACATTAGCATTTGGATATCCTCCAGCAACACTGTCTTGCATATTCACTGTAACATGTTCTTGTACCAACAAAAAATAATGACCAGTTTTCTTATCAATTTGTAATTCATGGTTATCTGTTACGTAACC
>CAIUEQ010000161.1 GCA_903898215.1 uncultured Bacteroidota bacterium
TAAAAAAAAAGTAACCACTAAGGACTCAAAGAAAAACACAAAGAACGCAATGGAAAGAATATTGTGATTATTTATTTTGTTAAAAACCCTTGCGAACCTTGCGATAACCTTGCGCCTTTGCGTTAAAAGTTTAACCACTAAGAGCACAAAGATTATTCACAAAGAACGCAAAGTGATAAATTCATTACTTCTCTTTCATTTCTAAATGTTCGGGTGAAACTGACAATGAGAATTTTCTTTCTGTATCATCTGTTTGTTTAAAAATAATGGTGCAATGCTCTTCATCACTCCAATTAAATAAAACATTTTCTGCATTTAAATCACTCGCATAAATTTCAAACGAAAGTTGATCTTCTTTAAATCTATAAGCTTTCACTTTCAAATCAACTTGCCATGAATCAAGCGATGTAGAACGATTTCCGGCAACAAATAATTTCACTTTTCCATTTGGAGAAGTGTTTTCTATTGTGGCAGATGTTTTTCCGCATCCCCAAAATCCTATCAGTAAAATTGCAACAAACAGATTTATATTTTTCATATTTTATTCGTTTAAATTTTGTTCCATTTTTCTTGGATCTTTTGTGCCACGATACATTTCAAATTTATGATATTTACATTCGAGCGGACCGTTCCAAATTGTCAATCTTTTTGATGCCGCTAAACCAATTTTTTTCATCGCCTCTTTATTTGAGGAGATGATCCAAACATCATAACCTGTAAAATTTTGTTTCAATGTATCGCCCATTAATTTATAAAATGCTGCGATATCTTCCAATTCCAAACGTTCGCCATAAGGTGGATTGATAATTACCGTTCCTCCTTCACCGGATGGTTTATGTTCTTCAAAACGTTTATTGGTAATAATAATATCTTCATCTAAACCTGCACGAGTAATATTGTTTCGGGCTTTTTCAATTACTCTGAACACAGCATCCCCACCAATTATTTTTGCTTCACATTCTTTGATATTTGCTTTCGCTTCATCTTTAATTTTATGCCACAAATCGGCATCATAATTTTTCCATTTCATGAAACCAAATTGTTCTTTAAACATTCCGGGAGGAATATTTCTTGCCATCAATCCTGCTTCAATCAATAAAGTTCCGCTTCCACACATCGGATCAATGAAAGTGCTTTTTTTATCCCATCCACTTAAAATAATCATGGCTGCAGCAGTTACCTCGTTTAAAGGTGCCATATTTGCTTCCATTCTGTAACCACGCTTGTGTAGCGATTCTCCTGAACTATCAAGTGAAATGGTACATTCTTTTTGGAAAATGTGAAGGTTAATTCTGAGGTCAGGAAATTCGGTATCAACACTTGGACGTTTACCATATTTGTCTCTGAACTCATCAACGATTGCATCTTTAGTTTTTAGATTTACAAATTGATTTTCGCTAAAAAATTCTGAACGTACACTGCTGTCAACAGCTAATGTTCCATCAACATCCATGTAGTTTTCCCAATCTATTCTGCGCACTTCTTCATACAATTCATGATCACCGTTGGCTTTAAATTTGGCAATTGGAACTAGCACTTTCAATGCAGTTCGTAAATATAAATTTGCTTTATATAATGTTTTCAGATCCCCTTCAAAACTCACCACACGGTTATGTTCTTCAATATTATGTGCTCCGATTTCCTTTAATTCAGCGGCAAGCAAAGGTTCAAGTCCTTGCTGGGTTTTTGCCATCATGTTAAATATTTTTTCCTTTATCACGTTCTTCAGATTTTTATGCAAATGTATTGTTTTCTTAGAAGACACGTTTCATGAAACATCTTTACCACATTTTCTCAAACAAAAAAAATTGATGAATAAATACCAGGTATTTTATATTTGATAATAAATATACTTCATATGAAAAATATATTAGCAATTTTAATAACCGGTTTATTCATATTCAACTCATGCAAAAAGTCGGAGGAGCAACCTGTAACAACAACAGTTCCAACAGAAAAAATCATTGAGATCAAAACAAGTTTTGGAAATATGTACATGTGGCTAAATAAAGAAACGCCCTTGCACCGTGCTAATTTTTTAGCGTTAGCCGATACCAATTATTTTGACAATTCAACTTTTCACAGATGTGTTGCCAACTTTGTAATTCAAGGTGGAGATCCAAATTCGAAAGATGCAAATATTTCAAATGATGGCAGTGGTGGACCACCATGGACAATTCCTGCTGAAATTGATTCTGCTAAATTTAAACATGTGTATGGAGCAGTTGGAGCAGCAAGAACGGCTAATTCTGTAAATCCATTGAGAGCTTCAAACGGTTCACAATTTTATATAGTTTTACCTACTGCAGGAACTCCTAGTCTTAACGGAGAATATACAGTTTTTGGAAAAATAATTAAAGGAATGGATGTGGCAGCAATCATTGTAAAACAACCTCAAAATGCTTCAAATAATCGACCACTTACAGATATTAAAATGGATGTGAATGTGCTTGAAAAAACTTTACAACAATTAAAAGACGAATACAATTTCGTTCCGTAAATGAAATTCCTTTCATAGATGTTTCATGAAACGACTCTGAAAAAATATAAATTGTAAAA
>CAIUEQ010000162.1 GCA_903898215.1 uncultured Bacteroidota bacterium
AATCCTGCAACTAATAAAATTTCATTTTCGTTAAATGAAACAAACAACAAAACTCTTAATGTAATTATCACAACTATTTTGGGTGAAACGGTTTTTAACAATACGCTTAATTATCAAAAAGAAATTGAAATTCCAGTAACAGATTTAAACAATGGGTTATATTTTATAAAAATACAAAGTGGTAATAATACCTATGCAAATAAGTTTGTGAAGGAGTAGTATTGGGGTTTCAATTAATTGAATTGGAAATTATTTCTTTATTCTTTTTTCTTCAATTTATCTTTAAAAACATGTTGAAATTTTTCGAGTTTCGGCTTGATCACAATTTGGCAATACGACTCGTTTCCGTTTAAATTGAAATAGTTTTTATGATAATCTTCTGCTTCATAAAAATCACCTAGTGCACTAATTTCTGTAACAATTGGATCGGTAAAAGAACCTGATGCATTTAACTCTTTCTTGTATCTCTCTGCCTGCTCTTTTTGTGAATCGTTATGATAAAAAATAACCGAGCGATATTGAGTGCCGATATCATTTCCCTGACGATTTAAAGTTGTAGGATTATGACTTCCCCAAAATGCCTGCAATAAATTTGCATAGGAAATTTTTGTTGGATCAAATATTATCCGACACACTTCAGCATGACCGGTTAGTCCTGAACAAACTTCTTTGTATGTAGGATTTTTTGTTAGTCCACCGCTATAACCTGACGTAACAGAAACAACACCTTCTAATTGTTGAAACACCGCTTCAACACACCAAAAGCAACCTTCTCCAAAGGTAGCGGTATCAATTGTTTTATTAGTTTCATTCATAGGTATAGATTTTAATTCTGAAATTGGTTTTGCATTTTTCTGAGCGCACGAAAACAATGATACATTCAATAAACCGAAAAGTAAAAATCGAGAAATTGGTTTGATATAATTCATTAAAAGATAAACGCAATAATGTGTTATTGGTTTTTAATACGGAATACTTTTATAAGCAAAATACTTTTTTAAAATCGATATTTAATTATAAAATATTCTTGCTTTTTACTGGATTTTAATCCAACCAACACATCTAACTTGTTGTTAAAAAGTATATACATAAACTATTCTTATCTGGGTGTTTAAATTTCTGATTCTGTCATAAAATAATGACCATTTTGCTATTTATTTTTAATGTAAACCCTAACAAACATTAGAACGGCAGACCGTCAACCTACACAATCAACTCTTTGTGTTTTCAATAAAATTTATTAAATAAATTCATACAAGTGACTATTTAAACAAAAATAGATTTGGCAACATTTAAATAAAAAAAACACATGGAAAAAACAATTCAAACGAATGAAAAAATGAAGTTCTCCTCCGAAAGCAGGAGTTCATTAATGGTAACCACAAGTTATCTTAGTCAAAATGCAAGTAAAGCCTTATTAAAAACGAAAACACTTATGATGTCTTTCGTATTACTCTTTTTAGTAACCACTGCTCTAACAGCTCAAACAACGAGCGACCAAGCTTTGGTACTTCAAAAATGTGTAGACCTTACACAACTACAACAATTTTACCCTAAGAACACCGATAACAGTTTTCAACCACTTGTTATTATGCAACATGCTATTTCTTTTCCTACTAATATTTCTGTAGCACATAGCGGTGATTCTTTATTATTTAAATCAAAGAGTGAAGTAAGTAGTGATAGCGCTTATTTTTTATTCTGGAAATTTGATATTCTAGGAAGCAATGCAAAAGTTGATTTCATTTATAACTATGACTTATTAACTACAGTTCCAAAAGTTCAGAAGGTAACTTTGGAATTGCTGAAAACCGGAAGTGTTTGGAATGTTACATCATCATCAATATTGGGAGGAACATTATGAGAAATTTAAACAAAATTGTAATTGCTGTATTACTTATTTTAACAGCAGGATTATTTTCTTCGACTAGTATCAAAGCACAACAAATATTAAATAATAATAAGTTGCGTTTTGGAAATGGTGCTGAGCAATCTGTTAATAATACAGGAAATCTTCAACAACCATTTTACTATAATGGAGCACTTTCATTATGGAGAAAACTTACTTATTCTTCTTATCCTTTAGATAATGCATTTGCATTAAATGGCGTTGGAACCAGTGAGTGGAATGTAAACGGAAATATTGTTTTGAATCCTGCAATGACAGGTCAATCGATAGATGTTTCAGGTTTTATAGCTACAAGCGGTAATAACGGTTATGGAACTATCATATCAACCGGTACAATAAATATTGGTGGACAGAATATGGAAGTAACAACAACCTATATTTTGCCACAAAATAATGCCTTCATAAAAGTAACAACAAGAATTAAAAACACAAGTAGTTCCGCTATGAGTAATGTACGTTACTGGATAGGTACAAGGGATGATTGGGTTGGTGCAACTGATGCTCCTAGAAAACAAAAAGGTAATTTAGTTGGTGGTGCATTTGTTCAAAATTCATTATCATCTGACAAATCGTTGGCGTTAAAAATATCTACAGGAGCTGAAGGAGTATTATTTTATACTACTACCAATAAAGCAAACATTGTAACATACTGTTGTTATAATAATTTTATAAGCAATGTTGTTCCTCAAAATCCAGCTACCAGCCCTTTGGATATTACATCTGATGGTGCATACGGAATGTATGTTAGAATGAATGATTTAGCTGTTAATTCAAGTGATGAGTTTTCATGGTATTATGCAGCAGGTGAATTAGCTAACTTAGAACAAATTATTGCTCAGGTTGCTTCAGCAAGTGGAGCTGTTTCTGAAATTATGTGCTCAACTGCAACTTTTAAAGCTACTACAAGCGCAACAGGTACAGGTTACTGGATGGCGGTTCCTCATGGTTCAACTGCACCAACAGCTAACCAAATTAAGAGTGGCGGAAATTATGGATCAGTTACCATTGGTGGCAGCAGTTCTGCAACTATGACTGCCAATGTTGAACATACATTCTATCTCTCAGGATTGTCGAACAATACAAATTACGATTTGTATTTTGTATCAGAAGATGCAACCCCTGCTTTTTCAACAATTGCAGTAAATAATTTCACAACAATGGTTTACGGAAGCCCTACTGTAACAACAACTGCAATTTCTGCTATTACCCCTACTTCTGCTTCATCAGGTGGAAATGCAGCAATTAGCTGTGAAACTATTACAGCCAGAGGTGTATGTTGGAATACAACAGGTAATCCAACAATCGCAGATAGTGTTTCAACAAACGGAACCGGACCAGGTAATTTCGCAAGCTCTCTAACAGGACTAACTGTTGGAACCACATATTATGTTAGAGCTTATGCTACAAATTCTGTAGGTACAGGTTATGGTTCAGAAGTAACTTTCGTTGCTAGTTTATCATTTTGTACTCCTGCGGCTTCAACTAATGCTTGTACTTACATGTCAATATCTAATGTAACAACAACTGGAGGCACAACAAATTTTAACAACTCTTCAGCTTGTACTTCAAGTTCGTATACCAATTATTCTTCATCAAATTCTGTTTCACAAACACAAGGAAGTAATGTGAATATGAGTTTATCATCTACCGGATATCCATTACATTATTCTGTTTGGGTAGATTATAATAATGATGGAATTTTTGCTACTACAGAGCAAGTTATTGCTTATAATAATTCTGCAGCAAGCATGACGGTAAATACAAGTTTTACTATTCCTTCAAATGCTCCAATTGGTTCACACAGAATGCGTGTTCGTGGCGACTATTATGGAGTTGGCATTCCTACCGACCCATGTGCAACACTTCAATATGGTGAAACAGAAGATTATTCTATTACGGTAAATATTAGTGGTCCTTCAAACCCAACATCAGTTACAGCATCGTCAAATACAATTTGCTTTGGTACCAGCACTACACTTACATGTAATGGTGCAGACGGAACTGTTTATTGGTATACTGGAAGCTGTGGAGGAACACAAGTTTCAACAGGCAATACTTTCAATGCTTCTCCTGCTGCAACAACTACTTATTATGCACGTAATTATTCAAATGGAAATTTCAGTTTAGGTTGTGCAAGCATAACTGTTACTGTAAATCCATTACCAACAATTACATGTCCGGGCAATCAATCTGCTTACAGCTCAAGTAGCTCATGTAATGCAACTGTTACTTATTCTTCATCATCAACAGGAACTCCAACACCATCAGTAAGCTATTCATTTAGCGGTGCTACAACCGGAAACGGAAGTGGTGATGGAAGTGGTTCATCTTTTAATGTTGGTGAAACAACTGTTACTCTTACTGCAAGAAATTCTTGCGATTCTGCAACTTGCAGTTTTACTGTAACTGTTCAGGATAATATCGCACCAACTGCAACTGCTCAAAATGTTGATATTTATTTGAACGCATCTGGTGCTGCTTCAACTTCAGCAACTGCTGTAGATAATGGTTCATCTGATAATTGTTCAATCGCATCATTGAGTCTTTCGAAAACAAGTTTTGATTGCTCAAATGTTGGAGCAAACACTGATACTTTAACAGTAACTGATGCAAACGGAAACGTTTCAACAACAACAGCAACTGTAACAGTTCACGATAATATCGCTCCAACTGCAACTGCACAAAATGTTGATATATAC
>CAIUEQ010000163.1 GCA_903898215.1 uncultured Bacteroidota bacterium
CAAACTCAATTCTGTTTCTTCCAATTGCTTGATTTGCCTTTTTTATTCCGATAGTTTCGGCACGTGAAGAAGAAGATATTTTTGATGGCAATATTTTATAATCTCTAATTAAAATTCGTAAAATATTATTTGCCTTCAATGTCCCCAATGTCCAGTTGTCATCATATTTTTCTTTGATATAATTTACTGAATCAGTATGTGAAACGATGATTAAATTAAGGTCGGCATTTTTCGATAATGCTTGTGCCACTTTATCCAATATTTTTGCAGATTTTGAATCAACTTTTATACTACTAACTGCAAATAATAACCGATCGCTAACTTCAACACTTATTTGTGTGCAATTAGTAGAAAGGCGAACATCATCTGCATTAAAGTCACTGAACAATTCGAAAATAGATTTTGATAATGTTTCAAAGGCTTCGCGTTCCTCAGCTTTCCGAGCTTTCATGTCATTGATACTTAACTCATGTTGTTGTAATAATTCTTCTTTATGGTTAAGCGAATCTTGTTTTTCCTGTATCCGTTGATATAGAATTTGCTCCATACTCGCACTCTTATTTTCAAGATAAGATTTCTCATCAGTAAGCATGCGATTTCGTTTTGAAAGTAAAACACTATCAGCTTTTAGTTTTTCAACATGTTGGGAAGCTTCATTGTATTTTGAACTGGAAACACAACTCTGAAAAATGATGAATATTAAGAATATGAATAAGTTTTTTTTCATAAAAGGGCATTGCAAAAATAGAATTAAACTTGGCACCACAAAAAACTACATGAATACATAACATATAATTATTAGCTGTAATCTTATATTTGCGCTTCAATTTTTAAAATTACGCATGAAATATTATAACCATAAAAAGAATTTTTTGGCAATTCAGGAAGAAGAATTTTGTTCTTACAAAACGTCAAAATTCGTTATTCAATCTGCTCCTTACGAGTATACTTCCTCTTATCTTTCAGGTTCTGATAAAGGTCCTGAGGCAATGATTAAAGCTTCACAGTTTGTTGAGTTGTATGACGAGGAGTTGGATATGGAATCCTATAAATTAGGCGGTATCTGCACACTTCATCCTATGGACTTTAAAAATAAAGTGGATGAAAAAGCTGTTAAGTTGATCGAGAAAGAAACGCGAAAAATCATTGAAGATGGTAAATTTCCTGTTACTCTTGGAGCTGAACATACCATTTCTTTAGGCGTTGTAAAGGCAGTTAAAGAAAAATATAATGATGTATGTGTTTTGCAGATAGACGCACATTCGGATTTACGCGAATCATATCATGATAATCCATATTCGCATGCATCAGTGATGTATCGTATTCAGGAAATTGGTGTTCCTCTTACACAAATTGGAATTAGAGCACAATGCATTGAAGAGTCGGATCTGATAAAATCATCAAAACATATTCATACATTTTATATACATGACATCAGGAAAAATCCAAATTGGATGACCGAAGCTTTAAAATCATTAGGTAAAAATGTTTACATTTCTATTGATGCAGATGGTTTCGATCCTGCTGTTGTTCCTGCTGTTGGTACTGCAGAACCCAATGGGTTATTTTGGAATGAAACGCTTGAATTTTTGAAACTTGTTATCCAAAAGAAAAATATTGTAGGATTTGATGTGGTTGAAATCGCGCCAATTAAGGGTTCCATTTTATCTGAATATACCATGGCAAAACTTATTTACAGATTGATTGGTTATATTTCAATTAAAAAGTAAAAAGTAGAAAGTAGAAAGTGAAAATTAAAAAGTAAATAGTATAAAAAACACTGGTATTGAACAATAGAATTTATTTTGATAATGCAGCTACTACTCCAATATATGCTGAAGTAATTGATGTGATGACTGAAACAATGAAAATTCATTTTGGAAATCCTTCTTCTACTCATGCTCATGGCAGAGAAGTAAGAACTTTGATTGAGGATGCTCGAAAAAGTATTTCCAAAACATTGAATTGTTCACCGGGAGAAATATTTTTTACATCGGGAGGAACTGAGGCCGATAATATGGCTATCAGAAAATCTGTGGATTGTTTAGGTATTAAAAATATTATCACATCTTCTATCGAACATCATGCGGTTTTACATACTGTTGAAGAATTAGAAAAGCATGGTGTGGTAAATAAACATTTCGTAAAACTCTTACCTGATGGTCATATCAACTTCACTCATCTTGAAGAATTATTACAAACAAACTCAAACTGTTTAGTTTCATTAATGCATATCAATAATGAAATTGGAAACTTGTTAGCTATCGAAAAAGTAGGAGAGTTGTGTAATACTTATCATGCCATTTTTCATTCAGATACCGTTCAAACAATCGCACATTACCCTATCGATCTTCAAAAAATAAACATAGATTTTATTGCTTGTTCTGCACATAAATTTAATGGACCCAAGGGAACAGGTTTTATTTATATCAATGGTAAAAATAAGATTGACCCTTTCATTACAGGAGGTTCGCAGGAAAGGAATATGAGAGGCGGTACCGAAAATGTATACGGAATTGTTGGTTTAGCAAAAGCACTTGAGGTTTCCTATCGAGATTTAGAAATAAATCAAAAAGGTATCGGTGAACTTAAAAAATATATGATTGAAAAGTTGAAATCAACAATTCATGGTGTTGAGTTTAATGGTGATGCAGATGGGAATTCTTCCTATACAATTTTAAATGTCTCGTTTCCTCCAACACCTGTTGCAGAAATGTTGTTATTTAAACTTGATATCGCAGGGATATCTGTGTCAGGTGGCAGTGCTTGTGCATCGGGATCAAATGTAGGTTCGCATGTACTTGCAGCTTTAGAAGTAGATCAGAACAGACCTTCAATCCGTTTTTCATTTGGAAAACAAAACACAAAACAAGAAGTTGATTTGTTGATTGAAAAACTCGTTGAGATTTTAAATTAAAAAAACGCATACTACCACTAACGTATTTGAATTGATATATTTTCTAGATTTAAAGTCGTTAGCATAAAATTTATTATACTTCTATCTTAAAATTGTTCCTTTGTTTTAAACCTATAAAAACGCAATAATTATGAAAACTAAAATTTACAGTTCAACATTTAATTTTTTATTACTGCTTTCAATATTTATTGTTTGCAGTTATCATGCAAATGCACAAGCCTTATCAGGTGGAACCGTTTATCCAATCAATGGAACAGCAAATCCGCCAACATCTTTTTCAACCATTTCCAATGCTACTTCTTATGTTGTAACTAATGGAATTAACGGAACTGGAAATGTGATTTTTCAATTACAATCAGGTTATAGTCCATCATCCGAACCTGCAACAGGAATATTTATTGATTCGGTACCCGGAGCGAATTCATCTCGAGGAATTATCATCAGACCGGCAACAGGATTCTCTGTAACCATCACAGGAAGCGATACTTCAAAAGGGTTGTTGAATTTTAGAGGATGTAGTTATATTACAATAGATGGAAGACAAGGTGGAACAGGTAGTTCAGGACTTACCTTTTTTAACTTTTGTAATGTTAGCACTGATACAACTTGTACAATCAGATTCATGAGTGGAGCAAATAATAATGCTGTTCGCTATTGTTCAATTCTGGGTGCATCAAAATCAGTTACCAACGGTGGAGTAGTATTGTTTAGTTATGGTAACGCCTATTCAGGAAACAGTTATAATACTATTGAATCGTGCAATATTGATGGAACATCGAATGCTCACAATGGAATATGCTCGAATGGAAGCATGACTTCAACTTCGGTTGAAAACACACAAGACACTATTAGAAATAATAATATTTACGACTTTTTTGATAATGCAGGAACAACAGGAAATGCAGGGATTCGTATTCAGGTAGGTGCTAGCGCATGGAGTATTATTGGAAATAGTATTTATCAAACTTCTGCAAGAACTTTCACAACACTTAATAATATGCATTACGGAATATTAATTGGTGAAGGTGGTTATTATACTTCTGATGCTTACACGATAAACAATAATTTTATTGGAGGAAGTGCTCCTTCATGTTCAGGTTCATTAACAATTACTAGTGGTACAGGTGTTTGTGGTTTCTCAGGGATATTTATGTATCTTGGAAATAATTCAACTATTTCGGGCAATACCATTAAAAATATTTCGGTGACATATGCAAGTGCAAGCGGATCATATGGTAATGCAGGTATTTATTCTTTTCTAAAATATAACGGTACAGTAAATATCATTAATAACTTGATAGATACACTTCAATATGCAAACACTGCAGGTACTAT
The DNA here is from genome assembly GCA_903898215.1 of uncultured Bacteroidota bacterium. Taxonomy (GTDB): domain Bacteria; phylum Bacteroidota; class Bacteroidia; order UKL13-3; family UKL13-3; genus CAIUEQ01. Next base: position 4,253 of record CAIUEQ010000163.1, read on the forward strand.
TTCTTATGCCGGAATTCAAGCTGCTTCAACTTTGGATGCTACGTTTGTTGTAAATATCAATCCTACGTTTAACGTCACAAATAATATAGTTAGAAATATCACTCTCAATACTTCTGCAACATTTACTTCTCAACTTTATGGTTTCAGGTTTGGAGCTACTTCAGTGGCAAGTCAGGGTACAACAACAAATTTTGATAACATGATTTTTGTTGCAAATGGTAATACAATAGATGGATTAAGAAGTAATGGAAGTAATGCCTCATCATTTGTTTGGGGGATACAAGGGAATGCAGCAAACGGAACATCAACGGCTCACTATATCAGAGTGTATCCTACAATTACTAATAATACCATTCGTAATTTATTCAGTAACGGAATTACAGCAAGTACGGGTAATCCTGTTGCCGGTGGATTTATTATAAGCAATGCTTCAAATGGTGCCGGTGTTTATGGTGATACGATTAAAGTTAGAAGCAATAATATTTATAATTTATTTGGACAAAATGTAGCAGATGTTAATAGTGCGGTTGGTGCTGTTTTTATAAATGGAGGAAAGGTTGACGTTAGTAAAAATAAAATTTATAATTTATACAACGCAAGTTATGCTTCAACAAACAGCCCTTTTGTATATGGTGTAAATATTTATAGCCTTGCTTTACCAAGTTCTGCTGATAATAATTTTATTTCAATTGGTGATACAGCAACTTCTAATCAGTCGGCATTTGGAATATTAAATTCATTAACAGCAACAGGTTCTTTGAGTTTATACAACAACACTGTTTTGATTAGTGGAACTTCAACAAATAAAAATTCGGCAGCAATTCAAAGAGGCGATCCTTTGGTGTTTACAAGTCTTTCGACAGCCTTAACCATTAAAAATAATTTATTGATAAATAGAAGAACAAGCTCTGGAATAAATACAGCATTGTTTATGCCTGGAACTGCCGCTTTTACCTCTGATAACAATACTTTTTTAGATTCTCTAGTTGGATATTATAACGCATCGGCACTCAATTTTTCTTCATGGAAAGCAACAACTTTAAATGATGCATATTCTTATAATGGAATCGTTTCAGGTACAACAGATTTTACAGTAAATCCTACAAGAGTTAGTTTAACTGATGTGTTTGCAAATGCAAATTATTCATCGGCAGCAAATATGTTAATTGATAATACCAAAACAACTTGTTGGTTATTATTTGGAAAAGGAACTGCAATATCAGGATATGGTTTGGATTATTTATCTCAAAGCAGATCAGTTACTGTAGGAGTTCCAACATGTATTGGAGCAAATGAATTTGCAACATCAACAACACCTCCAAATAATTTTGCTTATGGAAATTATGCTTTGAATGATTCAATCACTTCAAGCTTTGCAGGCAGAGATGTTTTAAGAATTTATTGGACTGCAGGTTCATCATTTCCTTCAACTGCAACAGCAAAATATTATTCAGGAAAAACCAATGTTACTTATATTTCAGGGAAAAATGTGAGTGCAAGTTATTGGACATTTGCTGCAACAGGTGGTTCAGGATATTCGTATTCATCAAAAGTGTTTTATGGTCAGCATGAAAAAGGAACAATTGTAAATTCAAATGCTACAACAAAACTTGCATTCTATACCGGTAGTGCTTGGAATTATTTTACTACCACAACTGCTGATACAACCCTAAATCCTCAGTATGCATTGGTTACTTCAAGAACTTTGCCTTTAGCATCAACGGCAGCATTTACATTAACAGATAATGTGAATTCACTTCCTGTTGAATTTTTATCACTCAATGCTGAAAGAAATGGAAGAGATGCATCAATAAATTGGACTACAGCAAGCGAGCTCAATAATAAATATTTTGCAGTTGAACGTTCAATTGATAACCAAAGTTTTATTGCTTTAGGAAAAGTTGCAGGAGCGATGAACAGCAACATTGTAAATAATTATATGTTTATTGATAGAGATGCTCAATCACTTAACCAAACCGTTATTTACTACCGTTTGAAACAAGTTGATGCTGATGGAAATTATACTTATTCAAATACTGTTTCAGTGAAGTTTACCGATAAACTTGATCGCGGTGTTTCTATCATGCCTAATCCATTTGAGAATAATTTTTCTGTTTCCTTTAATTCAGAATCAAATACTCCGGTTTCAGTTCGAATTACAAATATGAATGGTCAAGTTATTTCCGAAAGAAATATCAATACTTCTTTCGGGTCAAATACCTATACATTTGATGAGGCTTCTAATTTAAAATCAGGAATTTACTTTGTGACCTTGATGTTTAACAACGAGGTGTCAACCTACAAAGTGGTAAAGTTGAAAAATTGATATACACTACATGAATTTATTTCGCAAAAAAGAAGATCATATTTGGTCTTCTTTTTTGTTTTAAAACTATTGGTAACTATGATTGTTCATATAAATCAAGGCACCATAAAATAGTTAAACATTTATATTATTTTCGTCCCGAAAAATTAAAATGACAGAAGAAGTAAATATCATAGATAAAGTAACTCAGCAGGAATATAAATACGGCTTTACCACCGATATTGAAATGGATACTGCCCCAAAAGGATTGAGTGAAGACATCGTTCGTTTTATTTCTGCAAAGAAAAAGGAACCTGAATGGATGCTTGAATGGCGGTTAAAAGCTTATCGTCATTGGTTGAAATTAGAAGAACCGCATTGGCAAAATTTCTCTTATCCAAAATTAAATTACCAGGATATTATTTTTTATGCTGCTCCTAAAGAGAAAATAAAACTTGATAGTTTAGATCAGGTTGATCCCGAATTATTAAAAACATTCGAGAAACTTGGAATAAGTTTAACAGAACAAAAAAGGTTGACAGGTGTTGCGGTTGATGCCGTTTTCGATTCGGTTTCTATAGCAACAACTTTTAAAGAACAACTCAAAGAAAAAGGTGTAATTTTTTGTGCGATAAGTGAGGCTGTTCATGAACATCCTGAGTTGATAAAAAAATATTTGGGCTCAGTTGTTCCTTATACCGATAATTATTTTGCAGCTTTAAACGCAGCAGTTTTCAGTGATGGTTCATTTGTATATATTCCAAAAGGCGTTCGTTGTCCGATGGAATTGTCAACTTATTTCAGAATAAACGCTGAAAATACCGGTCAGTTTGAACGTACATTAATTGTTGCCGATGATGCTTCGTATGTGAGTTACTTGGAAGGTTGTACTGCACCGATGCGTGATGAAAATCAATTGCACGCTGCAGTTGTTGAACTCGTTGCTCATGAAAAATCTGAGATCAAATATTCAACAGTTCAAAACTGGTACCCTGGTGATAAAGAAGGTAAAGGTGGTATTTATAATTTCGTAACAAAACGTGGAAGTTGTGAAGGCGCATATTCAAAAATAAGCTGGACGCAAGTTGAAACCGGTTCAGCCATCACATGGAAATATCCAAGCTGCATTTTAAAAGGTGATCATTCAGTTGGAGAATTTTTCTCAGTTGCCGTTACCAATAATTATCAGGTTGCCGATACAGGAACAAAAATGATCCATATCGGTAAAAATTCAAAAAGCCGTGTTGTATCAAAAGGGATCTCAGCAGGTCATGCACATAACTCATACAGAGGTTTAGTGAAAGTGAATAAAAATGCTGAAAATTCCCGTAATCACACACAATGTGATAGTATGTTAATTGGCAATAGAAGTGGAGCACATACTTTTCCATATATCGAAATAAATAATAAATCATCACAAGTTGAACACGAAGCGAGCACATCAAAAATTGGTGAAGATCAAATTTTTTATTGCAACCAACGTGGTATTGGAACCGAAGAAGCAATTGGATTAATTGTAAATGGATTTTGTAAAGAAGTGTTGAATCAGTTACCAATGGAATTTGCAGTTGAAGCACAAAAATTATTGGCGGTGAGTTTAGAAGGAAGTGTTGGTTAATAGCCTCTAGCTATTGGCTCCCGATAGCTATCGGGATAGCCTTTAGCTTTTTTGAATAAAATATTAATTTGCCAGAAGCTAAAAGCTAATGGCTAACAGCTAAAAAGAATGTTATCAATAAAAAATTTAAAAGCAGAAATAGAAGGTAAAAATATTCTTAACGGAATTAACCTTGAAGTAAAAGCAGGAGAAGTTCACGCAATCATGGGACCGAATGGCGCAGGTAAAAGTACTTTATCTTCAGTGCTGGCTGGTAGAACAGAGTATCAGGTTACCGATGGCAGTGTGAGTTATTTTGGAAAGAATTTATTGGAGATGTCTCCTGAAGATAGAGCTCGTGAAGGAGTGTTTTTAGCATTCCAATATCCTGTTGAAATTCCCGGAGTAAGCACCGTTAATTTTTTAAGAACTGCTGTAAACGAAAAAAGGAAATACCTTGGACTAGAGCCAATGGAAGCAACAGATTTTTTAAAAATGATGCGTGAGAAAATGGAATTGGTGGAGATGGATAAATCGTTAACATCACGTTCATTGAATGAAGGTTTTTCAGGTGGTGAGAAAAAACGCAACGAAGTTTTTCAAATGGCAATGCTCGAACCTAAATTAACAATTTTGGATGAAACAGATTCGGGTTTGGATATTGATGCATTACGTTTGGTTTCAAATGGTGTAAATAAATTGCGCAATAAGGATAATGCATTCATTGTGATCACGCATTATCAAAGATTGTTGGATTATATCGTTCCCGATTTTGTGCATGTTTTGTATAAAGGCCGCATTGTTAAAAGTGGCGATAAAGAATTGGCAAAAGAGCTTGAAGTAAAAGGCTACGATTGGATTAAACAGGAAGTGGAAGCTGCACAATAATGACAAAGAGTGGATTAATTATATCAAGTTTTTTATCACTAATTATTAGTTGTGGGAATTTATTGGCTCAAAATAACGAAATACAAAAAGCTAATAATTTTATGCAATCAGTTTCAAATAATGGTTTTACTTCTATTGCAAA
>CAIUEQ010000164.1 GCA_903898215.1 uncultured Bacteroidota bacterium
AATCCTGAATTATATTATCAGCGCTCTGTCATCTATTTTAATGAAAATAATTTTGAAAAGGCTTTACAGGATATCGATCAGGCAATTGTTTATAATAAAACTAACGCTTTGTATTTTTATTATCGGGGAAATATATTGTTTGCTCTAAATCAAACTTTGAAAGCTGCAGAAGCATACGAACTTTCCATAAAGCTAAAACCTGATTATTCTGAAGCTAAACAAAAGGTAGCGGAACTTTATTTTATTGTAAAAGAACATCAGAAATCATTGAATTATTTGAATGCCATTATTAGCATTGATCAAACAAATGCTAATGCGCATTTTTTAAAAGGGATGAATTTGAAAGAGCTGAGAGATACTTTAAAGGCCATTCAAGAGTTTCAATCAGCGTATGAAAATGATAAAAATTTTTACGATGCGGCAATACAACTTGGTTTAATTTTTTCGGCTAGAAACAATAAAATTGCTGTCGAGTATCTTTCTTCTGCCATCAGAATGCAGCCTCGAAATGAAGAAGCTTATTTTGCACGTGGCGTTTATTATCAAAACAATAAATATTATACAGAAGCTTTGATGGACTACCGAAAAGTTATTGCAATCAACCCTTCACGATTTGATGCATATTATAATGTTGGATATATCAATTTTGAAACAAAGCATTTTGATGAGGCAATAAGGAATTTGGATTTTTGTATTCAGATGAATAACAATTATTCGCAGGCATATTATATGCGAGGACTTTCCGAAGAGATTAAAGGAAATAAGGAAAAAGCAAAGTTGAATTACGAATATGTTTTACAACTCGATTCAAGTTTTTATTTAGCTAAAGAAGCATTAAAAAGAACCTTGAAATAGTATATTTTTATTTTATCGCACTGTCATAAAAAACCGAACTGTTAAACCCTTGAATATATTTGTAACATGAAATTAGATATTTTAGCATTTGCCGCACATCCTGATGATATTGAATTAGCTGCCAGCGGTACTGTTATGGCTCATATTGCACTTGGGAAAAAAGTTGGAATTATTGATCTTACTCAAGGTGAATTAGGAAGTAGAGGTAGTGCCGAAATCAGAATGAAAGAAGTGGAAGTTTCAAACAAAATTTTAGGCGTTCACGTTCGTGAAAATTTAAAATTCAGAGATGGTTTTTTTGTGAAAGATGAAGCACATCTGTTGAAGGTGATTGAGATGATACGCAAATATCAACCTGAAATAATTTTAGCAAATGCTGTCAGCGACCGACATATCGATCACGGGAAAGCAGCGGATTTAATTAATGATGCATGTTTCCTTTCCGGATTGGTTAAAATTGAAACATTCTGTAATGGTGAAAGTCAAAATGTATGGAGACCAAAAGCGGTGTATCATTATATTCAGGATCATTATTTAAATCCTGATATCGTTGTTGATATTACTCCATATTTTGAAAAAAAAATGGAATGTATCAAAGCTTTTTCATCGCAGTTTTATAATCCCGAATCAACAGAACCTCAAACACCGATTTCGTCAAAAGATTTTTTAAATTTTATTGAATCACGCTGTGTTCAATTTGGAAGAACTATTAACGTAAAGTATGGTGAAGGATTTACCGTAAAACGCGCGATGGGAACAAAAGACCTTTCTTCACTATTATAAAATTCAAATAATTTTTTCTTTCAATTTCACAATTCCAAATTGCATAAAATGATGCATGATATGTTTGTATTCAAACCATAACCATTCATGATAATTTAAATTCCCAAAAAGGTTGTGATTGAATGTCTCGTCATTTGGATGCA
>CAIUEQ010000165.1 GCA_903898215.1 uncultured Bacteroidota bacterium
AAGTTAAAGAATAAACTGCCCAAAAATAAAAGTGTCTGAAATCATATTTATACAAAAAATCTCCTCCATAAGCTTTTCCACTTTCAATGACATAATCATGATCGGTTTCTTTTTGTTTATTTCTGTTAATCTCCGGTAACTGAAGAAAATCTTTGTAAAATCCTTCAATATTTATTGAGCCATGCTGCCCAATATCAGCTTCCATACCTCCAACATAATGAATAGATTTTGTTAGTTTCGAATCGCCAATAATATTTAATTTAGTATTGCTGATATCACTTTCAGGACCTGATAAAAAACCATAAAATAAATTTACTACATCCTGATCAGAAGTTGCACTCATTAAGTTTTGAGTAAAGTATCCAACCGACCCTTTTAATCGGATCTTATCTGTAACGTTGTATTTTGAACTGAAGCGAGGCTCAGGAGACATTTCTCCAAGCGAAGCATATTCTTGAAAACGTATACCCGGTTCAAATAAAAATCTACCTATTGTTTTTTTGTATTTTACGTAGGCACATAATTCGGTATTGCTTTGCTTTTCAGCTAAACCTAAACCATAGGCATTAACAAAATTAAAATTGGTGTTAAAACCATTCATTTCAAAACCATATTTAATATCATCTTTTCCTAAAAAGGAAGTAAAATTCAATCCAATGCTAAAACCCGCAATATCACTCATGCGTGTTTTGGGCTTATCTTCACCGATAATATTTTGGTTCATTTGGTAATCTGAATAGGCAACAGTTCCGTTAATAACAGTTGACCCTCCGGTTATCAAAAAGAAATTTGAACCAACACCATAACTATTCCAGTTAAATTGTGTTTCAGGATAATTTACATTATCAGCATAGTTAAATCCGAAAAAATTAACCTTGCTTCCATTTTCTCCAACCAATGAAATTTTTCCGTAAAAATCATTGAACGAATAGGGGAGACCAATAGCACCAGTATTGGGATATAGGATCTTTGATGTTTGATCTAAGTAAGAAGTTTTGTATGAAAATATATATGATGCACTGCTTCCATTTGAGAATTTACTGAAAGGACCTTCCAATAATATTTTGGTGGTCATTGGATTCACATTTAATTTCCCTGCAAATTCAACTTTATTTCCTTCCCGTGTTGATACATCAATGATTGAACCAACTCTTCCGCCATATTGAGCATTAAAACCTCCGGCATAAACATCAGCACTTCTGATAATATCAGCATCAAAAACAGAGAATAATCCAATGGAGTGAAATGGATTATAGATGGTCATTCCATCAAGCATAATTTTATTTTGAACGGGAGGACCTCCACGCATATATAATTGCCCACCTTGGTCGCCACTAAAAACAACACCGGGTAAAACTTGAAGATATTGTGCTAAATCAGGCTCACCACCAAATGATGGAAGTGCTTTCAAATCCTTTTGTGTAATGGTGATTTGTGAAACTTTTGTTTCGGTTTGTGATTTTTGTTTCTCGGCCGAAACATTTACTTCGGCCAATTCATGCATCCGTTTTTTTACATAAAGATTTTGTGTGGTGATTTCACCCTCAGTAATTTTAATAGTGGCTCTTATCGAATCGTATCCAAATGCGAAACAATGTAAAGTATAGGTGCCGGGTTTTAATTTTGTGATGGAATAAAAACCATTATTATCTGTTTGTTTTGCGATCTTAAGTTCGCGGATAATAACGTTTGTAAAAATGATTGGTTCTCCAGATTCTTTATCATAAACAAGCCCTCTAACTTCACCTGTTGTAGGGTTCTGGGAAAATATATTATTTGATAAAAGACAAATAATCAGGAATAAATATATACGTTTCAGCGCTTTAGTTTTAAGGTATTTCACAATTGGCGAATATAGTTTTTTCAATAATTATTGTTCATTAAAAAAAATTGTGGTAAAAACCATAAGTCAACAGTAAAATGCATTTGGTTGTATTGATTGTTTTAAGAACTTTGGTTTTCTTTTCTTGATTATGTTTGCAATGTAATTTTTAAAAAGAAATAGCGTTTTATTTTCCTGATATTCAATTGATGAAAAACTTTAAAACTGTTTTATTATATCTGACGATATTGTTTTCGTTAAACACTTATGCTCAAAGGGGTAAAGAAAATATTGTTTCAGACAATGCTAAAAGAAAATTCACCAAAACGGAAGTGCGTTTTATGTCTTCAAATATTGATTCCATTAAATTTAATTTAAACAGGATGATCATTTTTGAGAAAGAATTAAAACAAAGGAATTTCTATATCAACGAAAAAACTGCACTGGTTGATGAGTTGGTTTCAATCGTTGAACAATTAAAGAAAAGCATTGATGTTGTTAATATTGAAACTTCTGATATCAAAAATATATTTGGCAAAGCCTCTTTTAAATCGCCAAAAATTTGGGTGTACGAAATTGAAACGTATAAATCAAATTGCCCTTTTATTCAGATCACTTTTTATATTCAGCAAACGTCAGTTTCAAAAATCGAATATAAGATTACCGATTGCCAGAAATGGAAATAGAGAACGGTCTAGGTTGAAAATAAACAGATCGCTCTTGCAGAACTTTTAAACAGTTACATTTAATTTTTTTACAAACAGTATACCTCTACGAGGCTATAAATTTATATAGCGATGCCGTTCTGTTATTCAATTCAATAGCTCCGTAGGAGTGTACTGTTTGTATGAAAAAAATAATATACGATATGAGCACCGTTTTTTGCTACCAATAATTTGAAAGTCTTAAATATCAAAATTCAACTCAAGTTTTAACTGCAATGATTTTATGCGGTTATCAATTTTTGTTTCTGGATCTGTGTTAAGATTTGAAACAGATATGCCTAGTAAACGTATTGGTTTTAATGGCATTTCGGGTGTTAGCAATAAATCTGTAACAATAGTTAGTAACTCTTCTTTTGTTGAAATGAAATGATCAAAAGTTTTACTTCGGGTATTCACCACAAAATCTTTGTACTTAATTTTTAGCGTAATGGTTTTTCCAAACGATTCATTTTTATTGCATCTTCTCAAAACATCATCTGAAATTTCATCTAAGTGATTTTTCATAGAATCAATATCGTCAATATCAGTTTCAAAAGTTTCTTCGGCACCAATTGATCTCCGGATATGATCGTTATGAACCAATCGTTCATCGATGCCTCGGGCAATTTCGTAGTAATAGTTTCCTGCTTTAATGCCAAACATGTCAACCAACTCATTCAATTCATAACGCTTCAAATCAATGCCTTTATGAATACCTCTTTCTTTCATTTTGGCGGCTGTTACTTTTCCAATTCCATAAAATTCTTCGATGGGTAATTTCTCAATAAAGGCATCAGCATTTTTAGGAGTAACGATTGTTATTCCATCAGGCTTTTTAAATCCCGAAGCAACCTTTGCCAGAAATTTGCAATAAGAAACACCGGCAGATGCGGTAAGATTTGTTTCCTCTTTGATGAGTCTTTTTATTTCTTTGGCAATATCTGTAGCCAAAGGAATATTCATTTTGTTTTCCGTTACATCGAGGTAAGCTTCATCCAATGAAAGTGGTTCGACAAGATCTGTAAAGCGATGAAAAATTTCCATCACCTGATTGGAAACAGTTTTATATTTTTCGAAATTGGGATGCACAAAAATTAGCTGAGGACATTTTTGAGCTGCAATTTTAGATGCCATTGCCGAGCGTACTCCAAATTTTCGGGCTTCATAACTTGCAGCTGCAACAACACCGCGATCTCTTGAGCCACCAACAGCCACAGGTTTTCCGCGCAACGTTGGGTCATCACGTTGTTCAACGGAGGCAAAAAATGCATCCATGTCGATATGAATAATTTTGCGCTGGATAGTTAATTTTTATTTCGCAATT
>CAIUEQ010000166.1 GCA_903898215.1 uncultured Bacteroidota bacterium
ATAATCAAAATCTAATTCGGGCATTACTGTAAAACGGTCGTTAAAAAATTTCCATTTATATGCTATACCTAATATTAATTTTGGAAGCGTTAGTTCGAGTGTATTGGATGGCAATTCATTTTTAGTTGATGTCAAAATTTGTTTTTGTGCATCAGTAAAAGTAAAACTCCATACATTAAATGTAGAAGTTACATCTCTTACCATTGCACCAAACATCCATTTTTTATATTTGTATTGAGCGCCAACATCAATACCAAAACCCCAAGCATTAGCAAAGTCACCGATCACTCTTCTGATTACTTTTGCATTTGCCCCAATTGTTAATCCAACAATTTTTGTTTTGCGAGCATAAGATCCAATGAATGCGTAATCAACTGCCGAAAAATTAGTTATTAATGAATAATCAATTTGACCATTGTTCATTAAATTAAGAGTGTTTGGAATATCATCAACTCCATATCTAATCATTGAAAATGCCATCACACTTTGGTCGTTCAGTTTAAAACTAACTGCACCATAATCGTTTTTCCCAATACCTGCAAATTGTTCATTATGCATTAATGATATTTGAATATTATCTTTTATTTCAAGTAATCCTGCCGGATTCCAATATCCAGAGGTAACATCATTTACTCCTGCTATCATTGCATTTGCCATACCAGCAGCACGAGCACCAACACCAAGCGACAAAAATTCATTGCTGTATTTTGGCGCTAGTTGTGCTTTCAATAAAGTGAAAACGCCTGTTAAAAAAAATATAAGAAGTAGTATCTTTTTCATTAAAAAATTTCTTTCATTTCGTTAAGCATCTTAACGGGATTACTAAAATATTTAAGTTCAAAATTTAAAATTATATCCAGTATTGCTTGTGAATCATTTTGTGTAAGCTCTTTTACATTAGCTCGCATCATGATTCTATTTAACGAATACATAAATTTAATATTATCGGTGTAATGGTAAATATATTGAGTACTGCGAAAGTGATTAAAAAACATGAAAAAATCATCAATATTTTTCATCCCATAAAATTTTAAAAAAAAACTCAAATTGATTTCATCAGTATTCTTTAACGAGAAATAAAAATTGTCTAATAAAGATTGATCATACCTAACAATTACTCTATCTATTAATAATTCTAAAACAACATGACTAATAAACCATTTGCGTTCAACATTTTTAAATTTACCAGTGTGAGATATTTGATGATTTAAAATTGCATAATGATTATTAAAAAAATCGGAACTGTGAAATTTTTTATCACTTTCATAATGCTTTAAACAGCCATTTAAAAATTCTACATGAAAAGAAGAAAGTTCAATTTTTGAATTTGGTTGATAGAATTTCTTAATTGTTTTTCTAGTAATATCTGGTAATAATAAACCGCAATTGTATTCGGAATTATGTGGGATATGATCAAATACAAAGTGTGAGAAATAATTCATTTAGTTTTGAAATGATTAATTACCCCAGGTTGTTTGAGGCCGAGGACCTTTCTTTTTAACTAACCCCTTCTTTCCATATTTCACATGATGATTAGCTCCATCTCCGGAAAAGTTTGGACACTTTTTGGCTTTACACGATACAGTAAAAACAAAACAGATAATAAGAAACGAATAAAATAATTTTTTCAAAAACACCTTATTGAAATTATATATCAAATATAAAAACTTTGAAGTTTATAAAAAACAAAAGTCCCGATAAATCGGGACTTTTAAAAAGAGTTTTGAAAGCTTAAATTATTTTTTAGCTTTCTTAGGAGCTGCTTTCTTAGCTGCTGCTTTTTTAGGAGCTGCTTTTTTTGCTACTGCTTTTTTAGGAGCTGCTGCTTTCTTAGGAGCTGCTTTTTTTGCTGCTGCTTTTTTAGGAGCTGCTTTTTTTGCTACTGCTTTTTTAGGAGCCGCTTTTTTTGCAGCTGATTTAGTTGGTGCTGCTTTTTTGGTTTTTTTAGCTGTTGCCATGATTTTAAATTTTAATTGATTACGAGAACAAAGTTATGTATTGAATTAAATTTTTCAAGTACTCTCTCACTATCAAATAGAAATAATTGCAACATACAATGTTGATAACTGAATTTAAGATGATGAAAGTATTGATTTTGCTGTATGTATAGTAATCGATGTGTAAAATAAATTGTGACTATCTTCTTTAATTTTTTTTCATTTTATTTTTTTTATAAAAAATGAAAATTGAAATATTAGTACAGTAAAAAAAAACGAAATGCTCAAACAACCATATATAACAATGCTTCACAGGGTATATATAATTTACATTTGAATAAATATTTTTTTAAGAGTTACTAAAAAAATAAAAATGAGATTGAAAATATTTTCAAAAACAGTATATTTTTTTGTACACATGATGGAAATAAAATAAATTAAAAAAAAACA
>CAIUEQ010000167.1 GCA_903898215.1 uncultured Bacteroidota bacterium
ATAACTTCCAAATTAATGATTCATTCTTTATCTATTAAGCTGTATTCCAATACAGATATTTCAAAAAAAACATTTTCCTGTATTCAAACTATGTGATTAATTTCAAAATGATACTTTTGCCTTTATAATATAAATTATAAAATGGACTTATTTTTAAAACACAAAAACAATATTGATGTTGCAATTGATGCGATATTATCTCGTAAATATTTCTCAGTTTATCCTGAGTTACCAAAATTTTATGCAGAAGATGGAGATATTAAAGCCAAGAATTTTATAGGAACATTACTAAATAGTGATTTTAATGAATTGCTTCAAGAAAGAAGCATTGAGTATATAGGTGAAGAAGTATCTCCTTTTTTACAAGTTGGACTTGGGATAAAATACCCTTCCTATATAGTTTCAGACTTAATATTGAATGCTCAAAGATCTCAAAGGACATGGTGTAAGATATCAATTAATGATAGAACTGGTATTTTAATTGAGATCCTTGAGAGGTTGAAAACTCGGTTTTTTGATTTAGCATATGCTACAATGCATACTACAGGACAATCCTTTATGATGTCATTTCAAGCCTCAGGTCCTCATTCCAATGATAGAGCTTTAGAAGCAATTATCCAAGGATACATTGAACAAACAAAATATGTAACTGAAACTGATTGGATAAAACCAATGGGAAAATTTGATCTCAAAATACACAAAGTATTTAATCCTTTCGCTAAAGGAGTAGGACTTGTTATCGGGTGTTCAACTTTCCCTATTTGGAATACTGTCCCAGGATTGTTTGCCGATTTAATAACTGGGAATTCTGTAATTGTTAAACCTCATCCAAAAGCAATATTGCCAATTGCAATAGTTGTTGCTGAAATTCAAAAAGTATTTAAAGAAAATGGAATTGATATTAATACCGTTCAACTTGCAGTTGACACCTTGAATGATCCAATTACCAAACAACTTGCAGAAAACTCAACAATAAAATTAATTGATTACACAGGAGGAAGCGTCTTCGGAAATTATATTGAATCATTACCAAAAGTAACCTTTACTGAAAAGGCAGGGGTGAATTCAGTAATTATTGATTCGGTTATTGATATTAAAGCTGTGATGCAAAACATTGCTTTTGCTGTCTCACTTTATTCGGGACAAATGTGTACTGCACCTCAAAATATTTTTATTTCAAAAGATGGAATCAAAACAAAAGATGGAATAGTTTCATTCGATGACGCTTTAAAAATATTATGTGAATGTATCAGTGATTTAGTTAACAATCCAAAAGCTGGTGCTCCTACCCTTGGTGCAATCCAATCTGATATAACTTTAAAAAGGATTGAGGATTCTAAAAATTTATGCGGTAAAGTTGTATTAGAATCGAAGGCAATTAGTAATGATGATTTTCCTGATGCAAGAATTGCCAGCCCAACTGTTATCGTTTTCGACAGGAATCAAAATGATATTTATAATAACGAATATTTTGGACCAATTGTATTTGTAATAAAAACAGATAGTACAAATGATTCTATTGCACTAGTAAAAAATCTCGTATCCGATAAAGGTGCAATTACCTGTGCAGCATATTCTATTGATGAATTGACTATTAATAATATAGCAGAAGAAATGAATGAAGTTTTTGCGCCTGTATCTTTTAATTTCACAGGTGCTGCTTTTATAAATTCTCATGCTGCTTTTAGCGACTTCCATGTTACTGGTGGAAATGCTGCAGGAAATGCAAGTTTTGTTAATACTGAATTTATAGTAAAGCGTTTTGTGTGGGTTGGAAATAGGTATGCATAATTTTTGAAATATACTTTCCAATAATATCATACTCTATATTTACAATGCTTGATTTCTTAAGGAATTGCATATTTGTATGTTCAAAAGTATAAGGAATGATGGCAACTGTAAATTCGTTACCGGTAACACTTGCAACGGTTAAACTAATTCCATTAACACAAATTGAGCCTTTTTCAACTATAAGGGCTGCGTTCTTTTTATTATCAATTTGAAAAGAAAACATCCAACTTCCATTCTTGTTTTCTATTGATTTGCAAAAAGCTGTATCATCAACATGTCCTTGAACGATATGTCCATCAAACCTCCCATTTGCTGGCATACAACGCTCAATATTTATAATTTCATTTTCAATAAAATATTTTAAATTAGTACGACTAAGAGTTTCTTCGATTGCTGTTACACGATATGTGTTTCCAACAATTTCAACAACCGTTAAACACACACCGTTATGAGCAACACTTTGGTCTACTCTTAACTCTTTTGCAATTGATGATGAAATCCAAAAATGCCGATTAGTTCCATCATTTTCAATTTTTATAACTTTCCCTGTTTGTTCTATTATGCCTGTAAACATTGTTATCTGATAATTTGCACTGTTCCTCTAATTGTTCGCTTTTTTACACCTTCCAAAAATATTTCATAAATATCGCAGATATAAAAATAAACTCCATCTGTACAATCTGTTTTTGAATCCTGATCTTTTCCATCCCAGTTAATATCAAGATTTGTTGTTTTAAAAACCGGTAAACCCCATCTGTCAAAAATTACGATATCGATTTTGTCAACAAACCTATATGGAAAAGGATTAAGGAGGTCATTTTTGCCATCTCTATTTGGAGTAAACACATTAGGTAACCTATATTCAGGACAATTGTCAATACAAACTTCATTCGTAAAAAAACTTTCGTTATGATTTACTGACGAATCTACTCCTGTAACAACGTAACAACCGGCAATCGAACTTTTTAATTCAGGTCTGTTATCAAAGTATTCAAAAACATTTTTACCTACACTATCCAGAAATACATATGAATCCGTTTTTAACCTTTTAAAATAAATTTTATAATAGATTACATCCCCAGAGCATTCACTAATAGGTACCCAATTCAAACTGTTTTGAAAATCATTAAATGAAGTACAGGGAGGCGTTATCGACAACAATGGCGCGCAAGGTTTGATTGTATCAATTGGAATCCCACAGATTTGCTGAGAGAAATTCTCAAGAATAGTATTGTAAAGAAACTGAGAATAATCGCCTACAGATCTTATCTGATAACAATAATTAGTTCCGTTTGTTAAACCTGTATCTTTAAAAATATTATTTATTGAATAACCTATCGAATCAAAATTATTAGTGAGTATATTTTTACGATAAATAAAAAATTGTCGATTTGTCCAAGGCACTTTTAAGCTCCACGATAATATATTTTGCCTGTCGGTAGAATAAATATTTGCCTTTATTGATGATGCAATTGGGCTAACATCTATAAACTGAAAGTTTCCGATTTTAGCACTATTGAAATCCACTTTATAGTAATATTGATTTTGAACGGTATTGATTAATGTATCAGTATATGATGAATCAGTTATATTTCCGAAAGAAATATAACTCAAACTATCAAAAGGAAAATAAATACCATTTGATGAAGTTGCCCTTTTCAAAACAATATGATAAGGTGGTGGATAGTTTATGGTATCAAGAATAATTGGTTTAAGCCAATGCAAATAAATAGAGCCCTGATTAATGCTAGTATTATTTACACTTACATTTGTAATTATTGGTTTACTCCTGATAATTTCACCACATACTTCTTCCGATGCATAACTATCGCAAGTTTTCCCAAAAAGGATATGTCCATCTGAGTCTCTGGGTGGATATACCGCTACTACCCTGTAACAATTATTAATTAGTGGTGAAAGGCCTTCACCTTTATTATCATCATAATATGAAGTGTCGTTCGGATTATTCTGAACATTTACAGAGTCGATAAAAATATATTTTGTTGGATCAACACCTCTATAACAATGATCAGGGACCCAATATGAG
>CAIUEQ010000168.1 GCA_903898215.1 uncultured Bacteroidota bacterium
GCAATTGCTTTTTCTTTATCAAAAATAATCACCACTCTTAAACCCGGTTTTTGATTTACGATATCAGTTTCTTTTAAGAGATATGAATATAAATTGTCTTTACTTATCCATTGCTCATACTTAAAATTAAGAAGGTGTTTATTAAAAGATGAAATGCTAAACAATGAATCGTTTTTTAT
The DNA here is from genome assembly GCA_903898215.1 of uncultured Bacteroidota bacterium. Taxonomy (GTDB): domain Bacteria; phylum Bacteroidota; class Bacteroidia; order UKL13-3; family UKL13-3; genus CAIUEQ01. Next base: position 180 of record CAIUEQ010000168.1, read on the forward strand.
ATATAATTTTTCAAGTTCATGTTCTACCACACTGGTATCTTCAATGCAACCGGCTTCAATGTATCCGGCAATTTCCATGATAAAACAGGTGTCGTTTTCAGTGATCGTACGATAAGGATTCATATCGGCAAACACACGACCAATATTTTTTCCGTTTTCATTTTTAATTCGGGCGTTTGCTAAAATTTTTATCCCATCATACACATATTTTTTTTCGATAAAAGCTTTGAATAAAATCATACACCACCCTTTTTGAGGAATGCTGCAATCAACTGTAGTTCCTGGATTTAACTGAAATTTATTCTCGCCAAAAGGTTTATCAAAAATGAAGCAATTACCACTGATAGTTTCGGCATTTGCATAAAACGTAAATGATAATATTGAAATTAATATTTTGAAAAAAGTTTTAGCCACAGATTTCACAGATTTAAAAAATAAAAATCTTCTATTAAAATCAGGGGCAAACTTTTTTTTGGATAATATTTAAACGAAGTTTATTCATAAATATAGTAACAAGTTTCAACGTTTTAAAAATGAAAGTCATCCATTAAAATCTGTGGCAACCTTTTCCAGTTAAGCATTTTTGCTTTTCATCTTGTGTTTAATAAACTCAAACACAATTGGTAATAATGAAATAAGAATGATGCTTAATACTACTATCTCAAAATTGTTTTTTATCCATGGAATATTTCCAAAAGCATATCCTGTAAAAGTTAATAATGAAACCCAAAGAATTGCTCCAGCAATACAATAAACGATATATTTTTTGTAGGTCATAGATCCAACTCCAGCAACAAAAGGTGCAAATGTTCTTACAATCGGAACAAACCTTGCGAGGATAATTGTACGTGCTCCATACTTTTCATAAAATGAATGGGTTTTATCGAGGTATTCTTTTTTGATGGTAAATATTCCAAATAGTTTTGCCCCTTCACCTTTTTTCGCTAAAAATTTTCCGATAAAATAATTGGTATTATCTCCAATTAATGCAGCAACAATAAGTAATGCAATGATTACGCCTACGTTTAAATTATTGGCTTCGTTTGCAGCTAGTGCACCGGCAGCAAAAAGAAGCGAATCTCCCGGTAGAAAAGGGGTTACCACTAATCCTGTTTCACAAAAAATAATCAGAAACAATAATAAATATACGAGAATTCCGTATGTAGCAATAAACGTTTCGAGATGTTTGTCGATGTGAAGAATGAAATCAATTATATTCATATTTTATTTTATATGCTGCAATTTTACGCATAAATAATATTTTTGTGCTGTGAAAAAAATTGTAAGTATCTTTTTGCTGTTCATCATGTTTGCTTTGGTAATGAATTTTACCGCTTGTTCTAGCTCTAAGCATCATCACCATAAAAAGGGTTGTGGTTGCCCAAACAAGTTTTAGCAATGCAGAAGCCTTTAGTGAGTATTATTACGGTATGTTATCATGCCGAAGAATTAATTTCTGAAACACTTAACAGTGCGGTTCAACAAACCTACGATAATATCGAATTGGTAATTGTTGATGGTGCTTCAAAAGATAAAACTGTTGAGGTTGCAAAACGATTTCAAACTCATATAGGCACATTAATCAGCGAGCCAGATAAAGGGATTTATGATGCGATGAACAAAGGCATCAAAGCGTCAAAAGGAGAGTGGGTTTATTTTTTAAATGCTGGAGATTCATTTTTCGATGAGCATGTTTTAGAAGATATTTTCACTAAAAATGATCTCACAAAATACGATCTTGTATATGCAAAAGTTCAAACCAAAAATGAACCTTCCGGGATTGATTATGTTACCGGAGAGAAAATAATTTTTCAAGATTTTTTTTCAAGATACCCAATTTGTCATCAAGCAACTTTTACGCGTAAAACAGCATTCGATAAAATTGGATTATATGATATTCAATATCGCTTGGCTGCCGATACTGAGTGGTTTGCAAGGTTCTTTAAGTTGTTTTCTGATAAAGCTTTATTCATTGAAAGGGTAGTGGCGTTTTATGATATTCAGGGAACAACCTATCACAAAAGAATGGAAGGTTATAAAGAGTATTTACATTTCGGGAAAAAACATTTTCCATTTTATGTTTCTATTAAAAATCAATTGTTTTATCCTTTACTTTGGATGAAAGTTAAAATGATTCGAAGTTTTCAAAATGCTTCATGGTTTAAGAAATACCGCGAACAAAAATTCAGAAAAAAACGACCAATTAAGTAGTAATTGTCAGTTATTAGTGTTTAATTTGTCCTTGTAAATTGGAAACCTGATTTCCAATTTACAAGGATGAAAGAAATAGAAAGACACATACTTAAAAAGATAAAACAGGCCGGAAAAACTTTTCCGGTTCTTGCTATTGTTGGACCTAGGCAGGTTGGTAAAACCACTTTGGTGAAACAATATGCTACATCCGTTAAAAGGAAATCAGTTTATCTTGACCTTGAAATGCCATCAGATTTTAAACGGATTAATGATGATGCAGAATTGTTTCTTTCAGGGTTGGATGATTGTATCGTTATCATTGATGAAGTACAGCGCAAACCTGATTTATTCCCTATTATTCGTGCTTTGGTTGATCAAAATCGCAGACCATTACGTTTTATTCTGCTGGGCTCAGCCTCTCCTGATTTGATTCAGAATGCATCTGAAACTCTTGCCGGCAGAATTGCTTATATTGAACTCACGCCATTTAATTACACTGAAATTGCTGATGTTGGCTCTATTCAAAAACATCATATCAGGGGAGGATTTCCAAAACCGTTCCTGATGCGAAATAATGCAGATGTGCAGTTATGGTATGAGAATTTTGTAAGTACATATGTTGAAAGAGATTTGCCGGTTTTGGGTTTAAAAGCCTCACCACAAATTGTGCGAAAACTTTGGCAAATGCTGGCATGGCAAAACGGAGGCATAATCAATTACAGTTCAATTGGCAGTTCACTTGGGTTGTCAAACCACACCGTAACACGATATATAGATTTTCTGGAAGGAGCTTTTTTGATTTCTCGTTTGCAGCCGTATTTTTTTAATCAAGGGAAACGACTTGTTAAAGCGCCTAAAATTTATTTGCGCGATACAGGAGTTTTGCATCACCTTCTTGGTATTGATAATATGCACAAACTCAGTGGAAGCCCTTTTATGGGAGCCTCATGGGAAGCATATGTTATTGAACAGATAAAAAGTATAGCAGGAACAAAATTTGATTATTACTTTTACCGCACGCAAACAGGAATTGAAATGGATCTGGTTTTGTTAAAAGGAATTAAACCTGTTGCTACAATAGAAGTGAAATATACCCTTAGTCCCGATATAACAAAAAGCATGATCACATCCATTCAGGATTTGAAAACAGAAAAAAATTTCGTGATTATTCCAAATGGGGATGACTATAAAACTAAAAACAATATTTTAGTTTGTAGTTTAACCTCTTTTTTAAACATACATTTAAATAAAATTTAACCTAATACCCTATCAACTAACAACAAATTTTCTAATTGAAATATGGCATTAATTACCCCTCATAAATTTAGATTTATTTATTCAGCATTTAAAGACAAGCACTTTAATTTACTGGATGTTGGAGCCGGAAGTCATAGTGCTACCAAGACCAAATCTGTTTTCCCAAATTGCAATTACTACGGCATCGATATCACAAAATCGTATGAAAATGATGATGCGGATTTTAATGCGATGAGTGGTTTTTATGAAATGGATCTTACCAAATTGGATTTCCAAAGTATTCCCGATAATCATTTTGATGTCATCATCATGAGCCATATTATCGAACATTTACATAATGGAGATAAAGTGATTGAGGGATTAATTTCTAAACTAAAACAAGGCGGATATATCTATATCGAATATCCGGCTGAGCGTAGCACAAGGTTGCCAAAAATGAAACGTACGCTTAATTTTTATGATGATCCCACACATGTTAGAATTTATACTGTTAAAGAAGTGGAAGGTGTTTTACAACCTAAAGGTTTTGAAATATTAAAATCGGGAACACGCAGATATTGGCCATATATTATATTATTGCCTTTTACTTTAATTACTGAAACCATCAAATACGGATTTGTACCCGGTGGGGTTTTTTGGGATATTTTGGGCTTTGCTGAATTTGTGTTTGCGAAGAAAAAGTGATGAAGGGTTGATGAGATGATGAGATGATGTGATGATGAGATGATGAGATGATGTGATGATGAGATAATGAGATGATGTGATAATGATTAAGTGGGCCCGAACTGATATTTAATATAACGATTGTCACTTCGAGCGGAGTCGAGAAGCGAATGTTAGTTTTAGCATTGTGCTAATTAAGAACTTGTTCTCGACTCCGCTCGAACTGACAGTTTTTTAAAATGGGATCGAACTGACAGTTTTTAAAAATGGGCTCGAATAGACGAAAAAAAATTAATAATATATTTACACTTTTAATAAATAAAATTGAATGATACTTTCTGACAAACGCATCCTTGAAGAAATTGATAAAGGCAATATTCTTATCGAACCATTTCGCAAAGATTGTCTAGGTACAAATTCATACGATGTTCATTTAGGCCGCCATCTTGGAACTTATAAAGATCGTTTGCTTGATGCACGCGAACATAATAAAATCGAATTATTTGAAATTCCACTTGAAGGATTTGTATTGCAACCCGGCACTTTGTATTTAGGAGTTACTTCCGAGTATACCGAAACTCATGCTCATGTTCCATTTCTGGAAGGTAAATCCAGCACCGGACGTTTAGGTATTGATATACATGCAACAGCCGGAAAAGGTGATGTTGGTTTTTGTAATACATGGACATTAGAAATTTCATGCGCACAGCCTGTTCGTATTTATGCCGGTATGCCAATCGGACAATTAATTTATTTTGTGGTTGACGGGGAAGTTGATAAAATGTACAATACCAAGAAAGATGCTAAGTATGCTAAACGTACTGTAAAACCAGTTGAAAGCATGATGTGGAAGAATAAGTTTTAATTTTTTAAATTTTCAACGCATTATTTATTTTTTATAAAAAGAATTTCCCAATATGGGAACTTTTTCTATATTTGTCAAAACAAATTTGGTTTGAGAATAATTTCAAAGAAAATACTCAGAGAATTTTGGCTGAAACATTCAGATAGCGAGCAGCAATTGAAATCATGGTTTCGAGAAGCAAGTGATGCTGATTGGAAAGGGCCAAAAGAAATAAAAAGAGAATTTCCGAGTGCCAGTTTTTTAGCTGATAATCGGGTAGTGTTTAATATTAAAGGGAATAAATACCGACTAATTGTTAAAATGAATTATGAATACCAAATGACATGGATTCGATTTGTTGGAACTCATGCTGAATACGATAAAATAGACGCTGGTAAAATTTAAAACTTATGACTATAAAACCCATTAAAAATAAAAAAGATTATCAGGAAGCATTGAAAAGACTTGAAGTGATATTTGATTCAAAGAAGAATTGTCCTGAAGGTGATGAGCTTGAAATATTAGGGATTTTAATTGAAAAATATGAAGATGAGCATTTCCCTGTTGGATTTCCAGATCCAATTGAAGCTATAAAATTTAGAATGGAGCAAATGGGATATACTCAAACTGATTTAGCAAAAGTTGTTGGTCTCAAAAGTCGTGCTAGTGAAATTTTAAACAAGAAAAGAAAATTATCATTAGATATGATTCGCTTGTTGCATGATAATTTTAACATTCCAACTGAAGTTCTGATTCAAGCTTATTAATTGGCTAATTATTTTTATGTAATAC
>CAIUEQ010000169.1 GCA_903898215.1 uncultured Bacteroidota bacterium
GCTTTTATTAATTATTAAAAAGGCATGATAAAAGCACTAAAAATATTTTCAATTGTAGCTTTTACTTTTATTTCCATATCGTGCGAGCAACATTTATTTTATCTGAAAAAAGTAAAGGCAAATGATGAAACGAGCAAAATAAAAAATCAATCAAAAATTAATGAGCCATTGAAAACAATTGATTTTGCAAACACTTTCACACTTCTCGATTCAAATAAAAAAATTACTGAAAATATTTTTGCCTCAAATGAAACTTCAACTTTTGAATTTTTATCTGCCCAAAAGAAAAATAATTCTATTAAAACTGAAACTTTTAGAAAGTTCAACGAGGATTTAAATACCAGAAAAAAGAACAAAAAAACAGAGTTTCAAAATCAAAAAAATAAGGAGTTTCCTTTTAATATGTTTGTAGGAATGATGCTATTTATAATCGGGTTAGGGATAATTTTAAGTTACTTTGTTTATAAGGATAACACTAACATTGGAAAAGGTTTTGGAAGTTTTCTAACAGTAGCATTTGGATTTGCTTTTCTTATAACGGGTTTACTTCTTTTTATTAACGGTGTCATACATGGTACATAAAATATCTGCTAACTATTTCTATCAAAACATGTTCTCTCAATTCATTTCATCGTGTTTTCACTTTTTTAAATATTTATAGTTCCAATTTTTTTTAGTTAATTACACTTTTATTAAACTAAAACATGACATACCAATTTACTTCACTTCACTATTTTTTACGTAATGCCGCAAACAATATTAAAACTCCAGACAGTGTATTTCTTTTGAAAAAAAGCAAAGAAAAATACGAGGGAATTACATACAGGGAAGTGCTTGAAAAAACAAATGCCATCTCAGCGTTTTTATTAGACAAGGGTTATAAAAAAGGCGACAAAGCTGCACTGATAACAGAAAATTGCCCTGAGTATATTTGTTTTGACCAAGGTTTGATGCAACTTGGAATGATTAACGTTTCAGTTTATCCAACATTATCTGAAAGTGAAGTTGAACATATTTTAAATGATTCTCAGGCCTCGGCAATTTTAGTTGGAACACCTTTTCTTCTAAAAAAAATCAATAAGATAAAAGCTAACTGTCCACATTTAAAATACGTCATCACCATATTTGATGACCAAAAATCTGATGAAACAATGTGGTTTGATCAAATGATTGAAGAAGGAAAAAAATTGTATCCTTCTCTTAAAAATGAAATTGAAGTGCAATTAGAATCTGTTACCGAAGACGATCTGGCTTGTTTACTTTATACTTCAGGAACAACTTCAAAACCCAAAGGTGCAATGCTTAGTCATGGTAACTTTATGAGTAACGTAACCATTGCTGTTGAACTGATGCCAATCGTTACAAAAGAATACCGCTTTCTTTCTTTCCTTCCTCTTTGCCATGTTTATGAGCGTACTGCAACTTATTATTTGAGCACTTTAGTTGGTTGCGAAATTGCCTTTGCACAAAGTCTGGAAGCGCTAACATCCAACATGCTTGAAGTTGGGCCAACAGTTATTTTAACCGTTCCCCGATTGCTTGAAAGAATTGAAGAACGTGTGCGTAAAACTACTTCGTCAGCAGGAGGAATTAAGCTTAAAATTTTTAATTGGGGAATAAGAGTTGGCGAACGAAGAAGGATAAATAAAGAGGAAAACAAATCGAACAGTCCTTTGCTTTTATTAGAAATAATGATTGCCGAAAAACTTGTTTTCTCAAAAATAAAACAAAAACTTGGCGGTAAAATAGGGCTCATTATTTCCGGAGGTGGTGCTTTACCTCAGCATGTCGGAGAATTTTTTGGAAATATAGGTATCCTGGTTTGTGAAGGCTACGGACTCACTGAAACTTCTCCATTGGTAAGTGTAAATGAATATCACCGTCAGATATACGGTACCGTTGGTAGAGTTTGTAAATGTTGTACAGTTGCATTGCAAAATCCTGAGACAAAAGAAATTCATACCATACAATCTTTTGAAAGTTTTGACCCTAAGTTTGAATCAGGTGAAGGAGAAATTTTAGTGAGAGGTGCCAATGTGATGAAGGGATATTGGAATTTGCCGGAGCTAACTGCCGAAGCGATAGATAAAGATGGCTGGTTTCATACAGGTGATGTTGGAAAATTTTATAAAGGTTATTTAAAAATAACCGATCGTATAAAAAATATTATCGTTAACTCTTTTGGTAAAAATGTTTATCCAACTCCAATTGAAAACACGTATCTGAAATCACCCAAAATTGAGCAAATATTTTTAATAGGCGACAATCAGGAATACCTTACAGCTATCATTGTTCCGTCAAAAGAAGAATTAAAAGAAGTGTTTGGTTTTAAAGCAGACTTTTTCAAGTTGGATGATGATTTTATTGATGACCCAAAAGTAAAAAGTTGGATCGATGCCGATTTAAGACATTTAGAAAAAGAGCTCGGTAAATTTGAACGAGTAAAATCTTTTTGTGTTAAACGAAACCCATTTTCACTTGAGGACGGAGAACTCACTCCCACACAAAAAGCAAAACGAAAATTTATTATGGAAAAATATTCGCAACAGATAAAAGATATGTATGTTAATATTGTTGAGTGATACGAATTGCTTCATTTGTACTTTTATTTTTGTTATGCTCTGTCAAAGTTTCGGCACAAACACTTTCCGAAAAATATGATCATATCAAAGAAGATTTTTTAGGAAAAAGTTACTTCGGTGTACATGCCGGTATTGCCATTCCTTTTATGGAGTTTTCTGATAACGACCCAAGTCACATCACCTCTGGTTATGCGAAAAGCGGGTTCACTTATAACTTTACTTTCCGTTATGCATTCACCGAATATTTTGGAGTTACTGCAAAATATTTCAGCACTTCCAATTCTTTTGATTCTCAAAAACTTCAGAACGACTTCAATAGTAAATTAGGTCCGCTTACTTCTAATTCTTATACCTATACTTCCGATCCATGGACAATTGAAGGCTTTATGTTTGCTCCAACTTATTTGTTTAAATCTAAAAATTATAATATTGAATTTGGTGTGGGTATTGGAAAAGTTAACAGCACTTTGCCTCAAAATACGTTAACAATCATTTCCCCTTCCGACAGCATAAACATCTATTCTCAGGGCGCATATCAGTCTAATAACTGGGCTGTTTCTATTGAAGGTGCATTTCGATATATGATTACAAAAAATGTCATTCTTTCTGCACAAGGTGATGTATTGATCACCGACCATACGTATAAAAACATTACTACTTATCTGACAAATAATACAGGAAATTATATGATCGTTCCTTCGTATGATTATTTACAACCTTTCCGATTGATTCATCTTACCATCGGAATTGGTTTTCAGTTTGAAGAATGATTACAAACCATACTCGCTGATAAGCCACACTAAAGCAGCCATGCAGCCTGCACCTAATTCAAGTTCTCGTTTATTTACCTTATCAAAAGTATCAATCTCCGAATGATGGTAATCAAAATATCGTTGTGAATCGCAAGCGTATCCGATCAAAATTGCTCCTTCTTTTTTTAACGGACTGATATCAACACCGCCCCATCCTTTATTAATTTCGTGTATTCCGAAAGGCTTTAACATTTGAACCCAAGGTTGCATCTTTTGTACAGCGTTATCATCATCCACTCCAAAAGCTCGAGGAGTAAAACCTCCCCCATCACTTTCAATTGCTGCAATATGTTTAGCGTTTACTTTTGATGCAAGTTCAGCATACTTCAACCCGCCTTTCATTCCGTTCTCTTCATTCATAAAAAGAACTGCACGAATTGTTCTTTTTGGTCGTATTCCTAGGGCTTTGAATAATCTCAACACTTCAATACTTTGTACAATTCCGGTTCCGTCATCATGAGCGCCATCACCAATATCCCACGAATCGAGGTGACCGCCAACAACAATTATTTCGTCAGGAAAAACACTTCCTTTAATTTCTCCAACTACATTAAATGATTTTTCATCAGGCAACATTTCGCAAGTTTGACGGAAATAGAATTTTGTATTCGCATCAAATTTTATCGCTTCACTTAATTTTGTTGCACCATAAATACTTATTGCACATGCTGGAATTTTTGTAATAGAATCTTCGTAATGCATTGCTCCTGTATGCGGATGATCATCATTTGCCAATGTCATCGAACGAACTACCACACCAACAGCACCATATTTTGCAGCTTCAACAGCGCCACTTCCACGTTGATCAACAGCACCACCATATGCTGCACCTGTTCCAATATTTGTTGGATCTAATGCGCGGTTAAAAAAAACAATTTTCCCTTCGATATTTTTTCTGCCAAGTTTTGCAAGCTCTTTAAAGTTCTTCACTTCAATTACGATAGCCGAAATTCCTTTTGGTCCGGTACCGATCGAATTTCCCAAAGCACAAATTCTCACCTCTGTTTTTTCTTTTTGAGAAAGAATTTTTGCCTGCTCCTTTTCACCTCGAACCCAATGTGGCACCATCACCTCTTGAAGCCAAACTTTATCAAAACCTAAAAACTCCATGGTGCGTTTACCCCATTCAACAGCTTGTGCAGCTTGGGGGGAACCACTTAACCGTCCTCCAATTTTATTGGAAAGATGATCTAACATTTCGTAAGATTTTCCTCTGCTGAGTTCTTCGTTAAAAAAACTTTTAATCATTGTCGAATCATTTTGAGGGTAGGCAAAATGCATTGAAAAGAGAAAGGCAAAAAGGTAAAAGTATTTTTTATTCATGATACAAGTTTATGAAAATTTTAATAGATAGACTTTAAAATGCCGAACAGTTTTAATGCTGCCCATAAAAATAAAATCTCCATCAATAATATAACATTTTGAAATCATGCTTTTTTAGCGAGATTTGCAGCCGCTTAAAAATCTCGTTTCTGAACAACATAATCAACATTAAACCTTTGCTGTTAGGCAATACACAGCAAAAGATCATCATCACAACACATCATAAACCCGATGCTGATGCGCTTGGCTCATCGCTGGGGCTGTATCATTTTTTCAAACAACTTGGTATCGAATCAACAGTAATCACTCCTACCGATTATGGTGATTTTTTAAAATGGATGCCGGGAGAAAATACCGTCATAAACTTTGAAGAGCACGAAGCAAGCAGTACAGAAATGATTGCTGCAGCCGACTTTATTTTTTGCTTAGATTTTAATTCATTAAAACGAATCAATAAAATGGGCGAATTAGTGAAACTATCCGCTGCAAAAAAAGTGCTGATCGATCATCACCTCGAACCCGATAATTTTGCTGATTTTGGATTATGGACCACAAAAGCAAGTTCAACCTGCGAGTTGGTATTTTTGATGATAGAGCAGTTTGAAGAAGTTGATAAAATTAACAAGGATGTTGCATCGTGTTTATATGCCGGAATCATGACAGATACCGCTTCTTTCAAACACCCGAGCACATACCCGAGCACACATAGAGTTGCCGCAGTATTACTTGAAAAAGGTGCTGAGTCAAATAAAATTTATGATGATATTTACGATAATTATTCGGCAGACAGAATGCGGTTTATTGGCTTTTGTTTAAATGAAAAATTACAAATATTTGAAGATATTCATACCGCACTGATTTGTGTTACTGCCGATGAATTGAAAAAATATAAAAACTCAACAGGAGATTCAGAGGGATTGGTAAACTATGGACTTTCAATTAAAGGCATCAAACTTTCTGTATTAATTATCGACCGCACACATTTGCGAAAGATGTCGTTTCGTTCAAAAGGAAATTTTCCTTGCAATGAAGTGGCAAGATTGTATTTTAGCGGTGGCGGACATTTTAATGCTGCAGGTGGCGAAAGCACTGACACCATTGAAAACGTTGAATTAAAATTTAAAACAATTATCAAAGATTATAACCATTTACTTACAACTTAATAAAATGTGATGAACATTTTATCAAACAACTTTAAAACAAAAATTACACGAATGAAAAAATTATTTTTAGCAACAGCCGCACTTACTTTATTATTTAGTTGTGGCAAAAAATTTGAAACTACCGAGAATGGTGTGAAGTACAAAATTTTATCACATGATGAAAGTGCTAAACCAATTGGTAA
>CAIUEQ010000170.1 GCA_903898215.1 uncultured Bacteroidota bacterium
AATTATGTGATGGATGGAACCGGAGTTCTGCAAAATAGGAGTGAAGTGTTGCCCGATGATTTGAGAGCAAAACTCGATATCAAAAATTTTAAAGATAAGCCGTTAGATTCTGCTCCTGATTCAACCATCATTCCTAAAAATGGAACTACAAAAACTTGGAAATTTCATGCTGATAATGTGCATGATTTTGCCTGGGTTGCCGATCCAACTTTTAGAATTGGTGAAACAAAAATCACCTTACCGAACGGACATGAAGTAAGTTGCATTGCTCTCGCAAAAGAGCCACACGCTAGTCGTTGGCAAGATGCATCACTCTTCAACTCAAAAATAATCGAAACTTATTCTAGAGATATTGGTGCTTATGTTTATCCAAAAATGATTGTTGCCGATGCAAGCGATGGAATGGAATATCCGATGCTAACTTTGGATGGAGGATTGAGTCCGGGATACTATGGTTTGTTTGCGCATGAGGTTGGACATAATTGGTTTTTTGGAATGGTGGGAAATAATGAAACCTATCGTGCAGCTTTGGATGAAGGCTTCACACAATTTCTTACCAACTGTAGCATGACAAGCTTGTTTGGAGAAATTAAACCAACAAAGAAAAATCCTCATCCAATTTCTCGCATGGATCAAACTGTTTATTTTGGTTATGTGCGTGATGCCATTAATCATGATGATCCACAACTGAATACTCATAGCGATGATTTTAATTCGGCATTAAATCACGGTGGCGGTTACGGACATGTATATTATAAAACAGCTACAATGCTTTACAATTTGCAATATGTTTTGGGCGATGAATTGTTTTTAAAAGCCATGCAACATTATTTTGATCAGTGGAAAATTTGCCATCCGTATTTTGAAGATTTCAGAAGTTCAATTATCAATTATACACATGTTGATTTGAATTGGTTTTTTGATCAATGGCTTGAAACCACTAAAGCAACGGATTATAAAGTCGGATATGTAGAAAAAATAAAAGCTGGCCACTATAAAATATCTTTCGAACGCAAAGGTGAAATGCAAATGCCTATTGATTTTACAGTTTACACCAAAGACTCAGCCTATAAATTTTATATTCCAAATACCTATTTTCAAAAGAAAACGGATGCCACTGTTTTACCTATATGGAAGGGCTGGGGTCTGCTAAATAAAGAACATGAAGCCGAAATTCAACTGCCTCAGAATAGTAAAATTGAAAATATTCAAATAGATCCAACGTATCGATTAGCTGATATCAATCAATTAGATAATAGCACAAAATATCCTTCCTATTTTGCTTTTGATAATGGAATTAGAAAACCGGTTAATAGGAAATACGAAATCTACACTTGGCGTCCTGATGTTTGGTATAATAGTGTTGATGGTGTGAAAGTAGGATTAAACTTCAATAGCAATTACATGAATCATGAAGTGTTTAATGCAACGGTTTGGTATAATACAACTCTGGCAAATAGTTATTCTGGCACCGCAAATAATATCATCAATTTAAATCTTAATTGGCGAACAGCAATAGGGAAAGATTATTTTATGAATGAGAATTTTCGTTTCATCGATGGATTGTTTTTATTTAAATATGGAGTAGAAAAAACTTATGGTAAACGCAAAGTTGAAATATATTGGAAAGCATTTAAAAGGTTTAATAACTCTGATATTGATTATGTTTTATATCCAACACAATGGGGCAATCAAGGCACAAACGGGTCACTTAATATTGATATCACGCATAACTATTCTTACATGCATGGTTATGGCGAATTTAAAGCGCAAATACGTGGCTCATTGCTTTCAAATTACGATTACTCTCGTTTAACTGAAACATGGATCAATCACCATAATTTTGGAAAATTGGAATTGCATACACGTTTATTTGTCCAAGCGATGATGGGAAATAATATTGCTCCTGAAAGTATGTTAAACCTTGCAGGTGGAAACAGCGAAGAGATGATGGAAAATAAATTTGTTCGCTCACGCGGATTTGTTCCTAATCAATGGCTTGGTTATGGTGATAATTATAACCATTTTCAATTTGCAGGAGGTATGAATATTCGTGGTTATGCAGGATATCTGGTACCGGTTAATTTTAATAATTTTCAATATTATTTGAACTCAGGAACTGCAGGATTTTCAGTAAATGCTGAACTCGATTTCGATAAATTAATTCCTTTAACTCCAAAAAGATTAAGTCCTTACTTTCATTTTGATCTATACTTTTTTGGTGATGCAGGATACCTAGAAAATCAATTCGTTCCATCGTTAAGTAATAATATAAACGAAAAAACATTGTTGAATACAGGCCTCATTGCCAGTGCCGGTAACGGAATTATTTTCACCATTAAGAAATGGGGTAAATATGATGAGGCAAAACCTTTAACCATTCGTTTTGATATGCCTTGGTATTTAAGTAATGCACCATACGTAGATGGACAAAATTTTCGCTTTCGTTGGATAGTAGGATTGAATAGGGCATTTTAAAAAAAAATATATTATAGGCTGTTTTAATCAAACAATAATTCATAAAAGAGCAGGTCTGAAATAATTTTCGGACCTGTTTTTTTTAGTGTCCTTTAATTAATAATTATACTTAAATTTTAACGATAGAATTACAGATTTAAATTCCTCAATTTTTTGTACTGATTTTAGGTTTTAACATTTTAAAGATTGGTAATTAATTCAACAACCCTTTTTCGGCAAACCATAAAATTTAACATATCGATAGCATTGGGATGATTGATAATTTTATTTAAGCAGTTGGAATAGTTACGTGAATAGTAAAAACGTTAATTTATTGCGTTAATTAGTTGTTTATACTTTAAAAACGCCATTTAAATATTTTAAATACCAAAGTTCATCGTAATGTTATAGCTAAGGTAATTGTTGTATTTCATCCTGAATATACTCCATATCATTGTTGAAGAATAATCAACCTTGAAGATGAAAAATATCAAAACATATATTCAAATGAAATTAAATAACGGTGCACTTTTGGGCATCAAATTATTTAGTTACTTATTTATTGCTATTCTACTTATCATCTCTGTAAATACCTATGCACAAAGCTGTGCAAACTATGTTGTTACCAGAGATACAGCAGTAAGTTATTCCTCAATTGCGGGAACTGGCTCATCACTTTTTACATGGCGAAATACAACTTCAAATCAAAATGATGATAACAGAAGTTATCAAGCTCCTATTGGTTTTGATTTTTGGTATTTAGGAGTTAGATATACTCAATTTAGCAGTGATTTAAATGGATTCATCGATTTCTCTTCATCAACCTCAGATGGAAATTCGGCAATCATGAGTGCGCCTTATGCTTATGCAGGAAATTATATGAATGTATTTTCAACAGCTAATGCCTCGATGTTAGCACTTGCTCCAATGTATGATGATATTTGGACAGCAGGAAGCGGAACAGCAGCTATTGCAAACAGCATTGTTTATAAAACAACAGGTACAGCACCAAACAGAATATTAACTGTTGAATGGATAAACTTCGATAAGTACGGATCGTCAAGTGGGTCAATAAATTTTCAAATAAAATTATATGAAACTTCAGGTATCATAGAATTTGTTTACGGGTCAATTACAGCAGGATCTGCAGCCTATGTTTATTGTAGCGGAATAAATGGAAATTGGACAACAGGAGCTCCAACAGCTGCACAATTATTAACTCAGCAAACGGCAAATACCAATTCGTTCAGTAATACTGCTCAAAATAATTTGTCAGTTAAACCTGTTAATAATTCGAGAATTACATTTACTCCACCTGCAACTTCTGCAGCACCAAGTAATTTAACTTTTACTGCAGTAGCTAAAACAGGAACTACATTAAACTGGAATGATAATGCAACCAACGAAGTTGGATATGTTATTTATAATTCAACTGATAATGTAAATTATAATTTTGTAGCTCAAACATCTTCAAATACCACTTCTTATTCGATAAGCGGATTGTCGGCAAGCACTTTATATTTCTATAAAGTTTATGCTGTTTCTGAAGGAAAACTTAGCAGTGCATTAACAGGTTCACAAATAACATTGGCTGCTGGAGCAATTACATCTGTGGGAACAGGTAATTGGAATACAACTGCTACCTGGAATTGTAATTGCATACCAACTTCTGGTGATATCGTTACCATTGCTAATGGTCACACAGTTACTTTAGATGCAAATGGTTTTTGCGCTTCACTAATTATTGGTCAGGGTATAAGCGGACAATTAACTTTAGGGAACAACACTACATCGCGCTCATTAACTATTGGTGGTGATTTAACTGTTTATAGTGGAGCAACAATAATAGTTGGAAGTAATAATTCAACTCATACAATGGCTGTATTAGGAAATATAGTCAATAATGGAACTATAAATTTTGCGCCAACAGCTACTCGAGTATGTAACCTAACAGTTAATAAAAACGGAAATCAAACTATTTCGGGTACAGGAAATACAAATAATTATAATCTGATTACTGTAAACTTGGGAAGTTCAAATACAAACACCTTAGAAATAACTTCTACAAAATTTAGTACTTTAACTAACTTTTTAACACTAACAAATGGAACGTTCAAACTTTCTTCAGCTGTTACCATCACACCATTTACTGCAGCTTCAACGATTACTTCTACTTGTGGTTTATGGATGAATAATTCCGGTGCAACTATAAATTTAACAGGTGGTACAATTTCTTTATTAGGATATATAAGAGCAACTTCAGGTACAATAAATATCGGAAATGCATCAGATCAAAACCTAACTTCAAACGGTGGAACATTGATTATCGAAGGAGGAACAATGAATATTGCAGGTCGTCTTGATAATTCAGGAATCAGTGCACTTACATATTTTACGATGTCTTCGGGACAGCTTACATTAGCCACATCAGGCTCCACAACAGCTTTGTTGGCGCCTTTTAATTTTACAGAAATAGGCTCAACATTTAATTTCTCAGGTGGCACGATTGTTATCAGGAAACCCGGATCTGGAAATTTAGGTTATGTAAACATTGGAGGAACGAATGGCTCAGTATCGGGTGGGACTATTCAAATTGGGGACGCTCTGACGCCAGCTTCACAAACAATTCAAATCAACTCCAGTATTGCAATTCCTAATTTAGTTATCGGAAATAGTGTTGCAGTAACTGCTCAATTAAATACCAATCCACTAACAATAAATAATAATATTTCCATCAATTCAGGATCACTGAATTCTAATTCACTTAACATTTCATTAGGTGGAAACTTCACAAATAATGGTTCGTATACTGCCGGAACCGGAACTGTAATATTGAATGGAACTTCACAGACGTTAACCGGGAATGCAGTAACTTTTAATAATCTTACTATTAAAAATTCAGGGGTTAAAACATTAACAACAGGCCTTTGTACAATTAACGGAATACTTTCAATAGAAGGAACTGCCACTGTTTCTTCAGCACCAACTTATGGAACAGCAGCAACGTTACAATACAACTCATCAACAGCAAGATTGGCAGGGCAGGAATGGATCACTCCATTTGTTGCAACAGGTGGAATAACAAATATTAATACCGGAACAGTAACACTTAACGCTTCAAAAACAATAAGCAGCAGTTTGATTTTAACGGCAGGTAAATTTGCAATAGGAGCAAATACATTAACTTTAAATGGGAATTTTAGTGGTACAACAAATTTTGCATTAGTAGGTGGATCGAGCTCTAATCTTGTAATTGGAAATACAGGAACAATTGGAACTTTGTATATCGACCAAACTACAGTTGGAACTACAAATCGTTTACAAAATTTCAGTATAAACAGAAACGGTTCAACCATCACTTTAGGAAATATTTTTGAGATAACAGGAACAGTTACATTATCAAATGGAACTCTAGCATCGGCTGGTTTTCTAACATTAGTTTCAAATAATGCCGGTACTGCCAGAATAGGCTCAATAATAGGAACAGGCGCAATAACTGGAAATGTTACTATCCAAAGATTTATTCCTGGAGGATTGAATAATAGGGCATATAGATTTTTGGCTTCGCCTGTCTCAGGACAAACTTTTTCCGCTTCATGGCAACAAGATATTCATATTACAGGTCCTGGAACAGGAGGTTCTGTTTGTCCAAACATGTCACAAAATTCAAATGGATTTGATAACAATGCGTCAACAATTTCTTCAATATATACCTATAGTGAAATTAGCGGAGCATGGACTTCAATTTCAAATACCAATGCAACAAGTTTGAACTCAGCAATACCATATAGAGTTTTTATTAGAGGAAACAGGTCTCAAGGTTGTTCCTTATTAACTACTCCTTATGCCACACCAGATGATGTTATCTTAAAATCAAGCGGTACACTTACAACAGGAACAGTTAATACCGGTTTAACTTATACCGTTTCAAAAGGTGCAGGATGGAACTTGGTCACAAATCCATACCCGTCTGCAATTGATTGGAATAATCCTGCTTGGGTTTCAGCCAAAAGTTCAAATATCAGTTCAACAATATATATTTGGAATCCGGCATCAGGAATTGCCGGCCAATACGCTAGTTGGAATCCTATTGGAGGAAGTGTGAATGGTGGTTCTAATATTATTCAATCAGGGCAATCATTTTTTGTTAAAACAACTTCTTCAGCTACACTTTCATTTCAAGAATCTTATAAAAGCAGCGATCAAACGTCTCAAATATTTGGGAAAACTGTTCTAGTAAATAATTTAAAAATTCAGTTGAAGGACTCAGCAATTACTGATGAAGCTGTTGTGTTTACTTATGCAGGTTCAACTCATAATATTGATAATCTTGATGGACAAAAAATGAGTTTTGGGAATGGATCGGTTGGGACTTATACAACCATAAATGATACCTTACTTACCTTTAACGCGCTTGAGCCTTTTAACACTGGAAATATTGATACTGTGTTTTTAAAAACAGGATTGGTTGCAAATAAATCTTACGCATTAAAAACAATAGGTGCAAATAGTTTTATAAATAATTACCACGTTTATTTAGTTGATAAATTCACTTCAATTATTACAGATCTTTCAACTGTATCCTCTTATTTTTTCACTACAAATTCAGGTTCAACCTCATATAATCCATTAAGGTTTTATTTGATTTTTGCCGACCCTTCAACTTTGCCTGTTAAGCTAAACGCCTTTAGTGCTGTTAAGCAAGAAAATAAAGTGATTTTGAATTGGAATACATCAAGCGAAATAAACAGTTCTTCATTTATTATTGAAAGGAGTAATGATGCAATAAATTTTGTTGAGGTAACTTCAGTAAAAGCTGCAGGAAACTCATCACAAAATATTAATTATTCTGCAATTGATTTTCAACCAAATTTATATGAAGTTAATTATTACCGAATAAAACAAATTGATGTGGACGGGAAATATTCCTATTCATCAATTGCAGCTATTGATTTTTCTGAAACTGTTTCCCATAAAAGCGAACTAAAATTATGGCCAAATCCTGCAAGTAACGATTATGTGAATTTATCATTAGGTAGCAACTCAACTCCTACAATTACAGTAATGATTATTGATGTTATCGGAAGAGTAGTAGAGAAGATAAAAATTGCTTCAAACAACGAAAATTTTGTGATTCCTGTTAATCAGCTGAATCAAGGAGCTTATTTAATAAAAGTATAT
>CAIUEQ010000171.1 GCA_903898215.1 uncultured Bacteroidota bacterium
CTTTTCCTGTAAAAACTTTTCGTTTACGAACTTGAATATATTTTGCGAGATAATTTGCAATACTGTCGTTCACACAAAAGTATTTCATATCAGCAGGCATCTCTATTTTTAACTCTGCACACATTCTAAAAAAATGATCTACAGCATTTCTGGAATTTAAAATAATTGCAGTAAAATCGAGGATATTTATTTTCTGTGTTTTGAATTCTTTATAATGAACTGCGTTGATCGAAATGAAAGGCCTGAAATCGATTTTGAGATTTAACTTTTTGGCCAAATCAAAATAAGGTGATTTAACGCCTTCGGGCTTAGGCTGTGAAATAAGGATACTTTTAATTTTCGTCTTCTTCAATTCAGAAACCTATTTAAATACTTTATAATTACAAACCACGGAAATATTTCGAGTGCACAAAGATAGAAAAATAAATAAATTTTAGGGAAGTTGAAAAAACTATTACTCAACAAGGTGATTCTAACCACTCTGAAGACAATACTGAGGAAGAAAGTTGCAATAATAGTTTGTGTAAGAATTATTTTAACAACAGGATCGTTATTAAAAATCAAGAAAATTAGAAGTGGTAAAATAAAAAGTGCGATAAAATTATTTACTGAAACTGTATTTGAAACCATCCCAATTCCAAGATTTTTCATTTGAAGAAGATACCCTAAAAGTGCATGTAAAATAAATTTTCCGATGTATATCAAAAACAATAAAATACTGACTGAAATAAATTGTTCAAAGAAATTATCGACAAAAGAAATATGTTTAATATTCAATAAAACTGATACAAATAGTGCTGCAATAAAAATATAAATAGCAAATAATTGAAGGATTACAAATCCGAAAAAAGAACGTTGTTCTTCCCAAATTTTTTCACTTAATTTTAGATTAAATACTGAATAAATGAACATCTTAAAATTGTTTGGATTTACAATTCTAATGATGGCAATGTAGATGAGTATTAAAACAATAATCCAAAACTTCCATTCCTGATTATTAACTTGTCTAACTTTTATTTCCTTTATTGTTGGAATACTTCTTTTAGCTTTAGAAAAAGAATGTTCAAACAAAGGCTGTTTAATAGAAAGGTATGGGTTGAAAACTGTTTTTAGAAGTGTGTCGTTGGAAATGGTATCAAGCAATCCGAAAACACGCGTATTTTTAAATGATTTGTGTAAATTATCATTTAATGTAGAATCAGAAGATAGCAGTGAATCATTCTGGAAATTAAATTCGTTTGCCCCTTGTTTCGAAACGGTAGTTGTGTTCTGAGCTTGCAAGAAACCTAACATCAGCAATAAAAAACATACAACTAACCCTTGAAATTTTTTCATTAAAAATAATTCACAAACCCAAAATGAATTTTAGCCTGATTAAATTCAATCTGACTATTAAATTGGCTTCCAACAGCATAATAAATAGAAAAAATACCAGCTCCAGTTTCAAAATTCAAACCGGCTCCAAAACCAAAAGGTTTATCAGTTAAAACAGGTATTCGTGCTACATTTCTGTACCAAGCTCCGTTCCAAAACAACATAAAATTTGAATTTTGTTGAAGTAAATATCTCAACTCTGTGTTGATAATTAAATACGAACTAGCAAAAATTGATTGTTCATCAAAACCTTTAAGTGTACGAATTCCGCCAATTCGATATAATTCATTGAAAAAAATATTTTGTGCTTCAATATGTGAACCATTAAGTTGAGTTCTGAAAGTTGCACGTGATGCTATTGGAATAAACCAATCAGCATTAAACGAGAACTTGTATTGAATATACTCTAATTTCATCGAGTCGTAAATTGAATAGGATTTTCCATTATTGTCGATTAAAGCCAGTGATTTTATCGTGCTGTTTTGGATAATCTGTTTTGTGCCAACTCCTGCAGAAAACTCAATGCCATATCCTTTTTTGGGATTTAAAAAATAATCATAAACTGACTTTTTAAAACCAATTCCATATTGATCGTATCTGATGTCGGAATTTTGTGGAAGCGTATGAGATAGTTTGATAGAGTTGGTATCCACGCTTATCAACGAAGTTGTTTGAATGCTATAAAAAACTTTAAAATGATCTGTTCCAATAAATTTATATTGTAAAGAAAATTCGTTGGTTACATCTAAAAACAAGGTGTCGTATTTCAGTAAAGAAAGTTGGTAATCGAATGCCAAACTCGAATGAAAAATATAAGGCCATTGAAATTTAAATTTAAGATCCTGAGAACTTGTCCCGAAACTTCTGTAATTTAAATCAAGACCTTTTCCTGTTCCTAAAATATTTTGCAGTTTCAAATTTGCTTCTCCTGTAACTACTAATTGATTGTTAAGATTATTATTGGGAGCGAATCCAACAATTCCGTCAACACTACTTGCTTTTCGGTTATCTAAAAATAAAACCGGACGTGCTTTATCGCCATAAAAATAAATAGAAGAATTTCTGTTGGTCTGTAAAAAAGGTATTTGACTTAAACGACTATCAGCATTTTTAATGATAGTTTCATTATATGGATTTCCTTTTTTGATGCCGAGATATTTTTCAATGTACCATCTTTTAATTATTGCATTGCCTCTCATGTCAATTGAATCAAAATAAACAAGTGGTCCTCTGTTCAAATTCATTGAGGCTGACAAACCATTGCTATCCACAAAAATACTGTCGAGTTTGATAGACGCAAATGGATATCCGCTGTTTTCTAAAGTAGTGATGATGCGTTCGGCACGTTTTACAAATTGAGATGGATCAAAAGTTTTATTATGAAACTGTTCTTCTCTAAAACCTGCTGCACTTAAAATATCGAGAGGTACATTTCCTTTTTTTAGCACAACCCATTTATAACTTTTACCGGGAAAAAGAGTTGCCACACAGCTATCATTTTTACAAGTTATATTATCAAAACTTGCCTGTAGAAATGATAGCTCATTGCAACGAAACAGTACGTTATTTAATTCTTTAGAGAGTTTTACAGAATCTGTAATTAAGGTTGGATACGAAATATTCTTGTTAATAAAATCTGCATCTTTTCCTTTCACATCAATTTGCAAATGCATTGGTTTTTGCGCCTGAGCGTAAACCGAAATGAACAGAAACAATATTTTAAAATACTTTTGCAATGTTTCAAAGTAATTGATTTATCAGTTTAGTTTTATTATTTTTTTAACACTAAAGCACAAATTTTAAGAAAATAAAAAGACACAAAGTTGTTGCTAATTTATTGTTCAACAAAAAAATCATCTTTGCGCTGTAGCTATCAAACTTTTAATTTTAACTTTTTATCACTTAAAATGGCAGGACTTTATATTCATATTCCTTTTTGTAAGCAAGCTTGCCATTATTGCAATTTTCATTTCTCAACTACAACCAAAAATTTGCAACCAATGGTTGATGCGATGATTGGTGAAATGAAATATCGCAAAGATTATTTGCAATACGAAAAAGTTACCTCCATTTATTTTGGTGGAGGAACTCCTTCCCTACTTTCATTGCAGCAACTTGAACTTTTATTTAACAGCATTTATCAATATTTTATTGTTGATGAGAAAGCTGAAATAACACTTGAGGCAAATCCTGATGACCTCACAAAACAAAAAATATTTGAGTTAAAAAAAACTCCGGTAAACCGTTTGAGTATTGGAATTCAATCTTTTTTTGAAGAAGATTTAAAATGGATGAACAGAGCGCATAACTCACAACAGGCAAAAGATTCAATACTTTATGCAAAAGAATCAGGATTCGAAAATCTCACCATCGATCTCATTTATGGAATGCCTGAATTAACCGATGAAAAATGGTTGAAAAATATTGAAACTGCAATGAGTTTTGGTATCAACCATATCTCATCCTACGCATTAACAGTTGAACCACAAACGGCACTTGGGCATTTTATCAAAAAGAAAAAGTTGCCTCCATTAAATGAGGAACAAAGTGCAAGACAGTTTGAAATTTTAATTGACACCTTAGAGCAAAATAATTTTGAGCAATATGAGGTTTCAAATTTTGCTCGAAATAAAAAATATGCCATTCATAATTCGGCATATTGGAAAAATGAAATCTATTTAGGAATTGGTCCTTCGGCACATTCGTTTAATAAAGTTTCAAGATGTTGGAATTTTGCCATCAACACAAAATATATTGAGGCAATTGAAGCAAATGAAACTGCTTTTGAAACTGAAATTTTAAGTATCGAAAACCAATTGAATGAATATTTAATGACTGGCTTGAGAACCATTTGGGGCTGCGATTTACAGCATATTGAAAAAACTTTTGGCAAGCAATTATCTGAAAATATTCTGTCAGAAATTAAACAAAAAGAAATTGCCGGTTTGATAGAAATAAGCGGAACAAATTTTAAACTCACACGCAAAGGAAAATTGTTTGCCGATGGTATTGCAAGTGATTTGTTTGTTTAATTATCACACAAAGCACACAAAGAAATTTCACAGAGAACACAAATATTTTCCATTTAGAATTTAGTGAAATTAGGGTTTCACAAAATCTTTGTTCACTTCCTCAATAAATTTAAGTAATTTTTCGCCACCCTTTTTTTCGGTTGCAGAAGTATGAAAAACGGATGGTAATTCTTCAAAATACTCCAATACTTTATCAGTAACTTTTTTGGTATTTTTTGAACGTTCGCTTTGGTTCAGTTTATCGGTTTTGGTAAACACCATTGAAAATGGAACTTCTAATTTTCCCAAAAAATTAATGAACTCCAGGTCGCTTTCCTGGGGATCTATTCGAGAATCTATCAATACAAAAACACATTGCAGGTTTTCTCTTCCTGTTAAATATCTTTCTAATTCATCTTCCCATTTTGTGCGCAATTCTTTCGAACGTTTTGCATATCCGTAGCCGGGTAAATCAACAATATACCATTTATCATTAATCAAAAAATGATTGATGGCAATGGTTTTACCCGGGTTTGAAGAAGTGCGAGCCAATTCTTTGTGGTTGCATAACATATTGATGAGCGAAGATTTTCCAACGTTCGATCGGCCGATAAAAGCGTACTCAGGTTTTTCGGGCAGTGGACATTCTTCTAATTTCCCCGAACTTTTTACGAAAACACTTTTTTTAATTTCCATTAATAATTATTGAACCTATATAAATAAAACCTTTGAGCACCTTGCTTGAATGCAATCATTCCGTAACTTGAATTGTAATACAAACTATCGCCACCTGAATTTGTGTATGAATTAATATTATAAAATTTTCTGTTGCCAAATTGCAATGAATCAAACCATGAA
This sequence comes from uncultured Bacteroidota bacterium, assembly GCA_903898215.1. Lineage (GTDB taxonomy): Bacteria > Bacteroidota > Bacteroidia > UKL13-3 > UKL13-3 > CAIUEQ01. The sequence goes on from CAIUEQ010000171.1 coordinate 5,244, forward strand.
ATTGAATCTTTAAGCCCAACCTTGAGTAAAGAAAATTTAAACAACGAATTATTGACATTGAGCGTTAACATACTGTCGAGGTGAGTTGCTGTAGCTGTAAAACGTAAAGCACTAAGGGTGTCAGCATAATAAAATTGAACACTGCTAAACCCAACACTATCATCCACACAATCAGGATTATTTTTAATTGGGAAAGATTGATAATATAAAAATTTGTAAGCCCCAAAACAACAAATAGAATCGCCTGAAACATTGATGTATCTTATCGTATCTCCATGTCCTGCAAAGTGAATTTTAGCTGTTTCATCAGCACTAAAATCAACAACATACGTTTGTGCCGTGCGACAAGGTGTATCAGAATTTGGTTTACAACCTGAATACACGATAAATATAAAAAAAGTGGAAACAAAAAATGATTTCATACTACAATTGATGTGCGCAAGTTAACAACAAATTTGTTTAAGGCTGTAATGGATTGACGAATTAGATTATTTTTGCCACAGTGGAAAACGAAAAAATTGAAATAAAACCCGACCAAACATCTGACGCATCAAAGAAAGAACAGGTTGAGGAAATGTTTAACAACATTGCCCAGCGTTATGATTTCTTGAACAGATTTTTGTCAATGGGAATTGATAAAGGTTGGAGAAAAAAAGCAATCAACTCCCTTAAACCCATCAATCCAAAACTTATATTGGATGTTGCTACAGGCACAGGTGACCTGGCAATTGCTGCTCTAAAACTTAATCCTGATAAAATAATCGGAGTGGATATTTCGGAATTGATGCTGGATGTTGGGCGTGAAAAAATATTAAAATTAAACCTTGATCAAGTAATTGAATTACGAAAAGGCGATTCAGAAAACCTTCGTTTCGAAAACAATTATTTTGATGCAATTACGGTAGCATTTGGAGTACGAAATTTTGAAAATCTTCAATTGGGAATCGATGAAATGTATAGAGTTTTAAAACCCGGAGGAAGAATTGCCATATTAGAATTCTCGAAAATAAAAACATTTCCATTCAATCATATTTACAATTTTTATTTCAGTAATATTTTGCCTTTTTTCGGTGGGTTAATAAGCAATAGTAAAAACGCTTATACTTATTTACCCGAATCTGTGAAACATTTTCCTGAAGGAAAAGACTTTACAGCCTATCTTGATCGTTCAGGATTCAAGCAAACTAATATTCAACCATTAACTTTCGGCATTTGCAGCTTATACACCGCAGTAAAATAATTTTAATCGTTTGTATTTCATGTTGCGTGATGAAAGCGGCTGCACAGCCAAATTTAGAGCAATATGACAACAAACTTTTTCATTTTGGATTTACCATAGCGGTGAATAATGCGTCCATGCGTATCGATAGCAAAGCAACTTCATTTCAGCCTCAAGACTCATTGATGAATGTTAACCAAGTATCTTTTCCGGGTATTGGATTGGGGGCTATCTCAAATTTACGGTTAGGCGAATATTGGGATTTAAGAATGATGTTTCCTGTTATTTCATTTGTTGAGCGAGATCTTACTTATCAATTTCCTATTACTCAAAAAACTGTAAAAATAGAATCTGCCTATTGCGATTTTTCATTGCTGTTAAAATACAAATCGGCTCGCAGAAAAAACACAAGGCTATATGTTATTACGGGAATTCGTGGCAGCTATGATTTGTCGTCAACAGTTAAACAAGATCGTAGTTTGCATGCTCCTGTTGTTTCTTTAACTCCATTAACATTTGGCTATGAAGGTGGTTTTGGTATGGATATATATTTTGAATATTTTAAATTTTCGCCAGAAATAAAAATGTGCAACACTTTTGGAAATGCCATGTATAGGGATGGATTTATATACACCGATGCGATAGAGAGATTAGCTCCTCGATTGTTTCAATTCTCCCTTCATTTCGAATAATCCTTCATAAACTTTTCCCAAGATGAAATTTACTATCAACCATTCCGATCAAAAAACAAAGGCTCGTGCAGGAAGTTTAGAAACCGGACGCGGAATAATTGAGACACCAATATTTATGCCTGTTGGTACACATGGAAGTGTGAAAAGTTTAACTCAGGAAAATTTAAGTGATGATATAAAAGCACAAATTATTTTAGCAAATACTTATCATATCTATTTACGTCCCGGACTTGATGTTATTGGCCAAGCCGGAGGTATTCATAAGTTTATCAACTGGAAAAAACCGATGCTCACTGATAGCGGAGGATATCAGGTGTTTTCATTGGGTGATATGAGAAAAATAAGTGAAGAAGGTGTTTGGTTCCAATCACATATTGATGGATCGAGACATTTTTTTTCTCCTGAAAACACAATGGATACCCAACGTATTATTGGTGCCGATATCATCATGGCATTTGATGAGTGTACACCTTTTCCGTGCGAATATGATTATGCTCAAAAATCGATGCACATGACCAATCGTTGGTTAAAAAGATGTATCCAACGATTTAATGAAACTGAACCTTTGTATGGTGTTGAACAAAATTTATTTCCAATCGTTCAGGGAAGTACCTATAAAGATTTGAGAAAACAATCAGCCGAATTTATTGCTGAACAAAACATGAATGGGAATGCCATTGGCGGATTATCAGTTGGTGAACCTGCTGAGATGATGTATGAAATGACAGAACTTGTTTGTGAAATTTTACCTATTGATAAACCTCGATATTTAATGGGTGTTGGCACGCCTCAAAATATTTTAGAATGTATTGCTCTTGGCATAGATATGTTTGATTGCGTGATGCCAACTCGTAATGCAAGGCACGGATATATTTTTACGAGTAAAGGAATCATCAACATAAAAAACGGAAAATGGAAAACAGATTTTTCGGCATTGGATGATGATTTCACACCTGAGTATTCGAAAGCTTATTTGCGCCATTTAATTTATAGCAACGAAATGCTTGGAGCACATATCGCAAGTAAACAAAATCTTAAATTCTATTTATGGCTTGTGGGTGAAGCACGGAGACAAATTATTTCAGGAAATTTCTCTACCTGGAAAAACCAAATTTTACAAGTTGTAGGAAATAAGCTTTAGTTGATCTTATAAATCACAGTAGCAAAATTCAAATTCACCGGATTCATTTGGTGCATGATTTTATCCAATAAACTTGGCTCAATAGTGGTTTCGTATTTAATGTTTGGAAAGTATTTCTTAAAATTATCAATTCGAGTATTCAAATCATCGCCATCAATAAACAAAACATATTGTGGCATTCCCGACTTCGAAGCTTCCTTATAAAATTGTTCAACAGTATTTCCTTGCAACAAAAAATACTGATGCGGTAATTGGTCTTTCAAATAATAAACAGGCATCACAATTTCACTTTCTCTGCTCGAATTTTCAATAACAAGATTTTTAATATTTCTATCTTTAGATAAATATCTCATGGCATCTACCCTACTTCTTTTAGATGACGAAACAGTCATAGCAAAAAGTAAAATAGTGTTTACAACAATAAAAAACCAAACTAGTGATTTGTGTAACATCCTATTATTTTGCCAAAATTTTGATTCCTTGTAGAACATGTACCATGAAGCAGTTCCGACACTTATGATAAAGGGAATTGCAGGCAAAATAAATCGTTCTTGTTTGTTGGGAAATGACGAATGAAAAACAAAAAAGCACATCACAGGCAGAACTATAATTAACGCCTTTTTCCAATCCTTCAAAAACCCAAACATGATCATTAAACTTAATGGAGGTATCATTAACCCGGCAACCAATAAAGTAAAATTATACCATGGTCCATCGGGATAATAGCCAACATTAGCAATATTAACTTTTACATAGGCTTGCAATTCAGCAAATGGATAACCCCAAACAATAAAATCACCCAAAGCCTGAAACAAGAGAATACTAAACACTATTCCTGCTCCAAAAAACACCGTGTGTAAAAATTTATTTTTGATGAGCACTGCAATTCCCAATCCTGCAATAAATGTAGAGGTTTGAAACCTAATCGAGAAGGCTATTGCTGTTATAAAACCAGCAAGAAAATATTTGAACAGATTATTTTTATCATTGGAAATCAATAGCCATATCCCCCAAAATAAAAAAGGAATACAAACCATCTCTACAAGGTTTCTTACGCTTAACATTGGGATAAACCACATCACGGCAAGAAGCCATGCAGCATATTCGGCCGCTTTTTTATCGTATAATTTTTCGATAATTTTATAACCCCAGAAAACGATGAGCAATGAAAACAAAGCATGTAAAAATCTTCCAAACATCATCTTCGATTCAGGATCAGTAATTCCGATATTCTCACAACCTTCTAAAGTCAAATAAATAATTGCAGGATAGGTTAAACTTGGGCCTTGAGGAGGAACGATGGGATGTAATTTATCGGGTATCCATTCATTGTAGTTTGTACCATTCACCCACGATTGTGATATTTCGATAGTAAGAAAATGATCGTCATGAAAACCATAACCTGTTGAGAAAACTGCTGCCAAAAACCTAAAAGTTAAAGCAACTAAAAGAATTGTACGTAAGGTGTTTTGCTTATAATAATTTATTATTGTGGCGAAAGTCATGTATGGCTTGATATTAGTAACAGCTGACAAAATTATCATTTAATCTTACTTTTTTGCCAATATTAGATTCGTATATCATTAAAAAGTTTTTGAAAACATTTTTCTTCTCTGTTTTCATTTTCGCTTTCATTTCAATCTTTATTGATCTGAGTGAAAAAATTGATGATTTCATCAGGCATAAACCCACTTTATACAATATTGTTTTTGATTATTACATCTGGTTTGTTCCTTATATCGTAACTATCCTTTGTCCAACTTTTGTTTTTTTGAGTGTGATATTTTTTAACTCAAAAATGGCTCAGAATACGGAGATCATAGCAATATTAAATAGTGGTATCAGTTATAAAAGATTTTTGCGTCCTTACTTTATTGCATGCACTATTTTGGTAGTTATCTTTTTAATAAGCACAACATTTTTTGCGCCTTACTGCGATAAAAAAAGATATGCTTTTGAAGATGTTTTTGTACATGGAAAAGTAGATGTACAATCAGAGCATATCAATTGTCAGATAGATCAGGGAACAGTGATGCACATGGAATCTTTTAATTATATTGACAGCATTGGGTTTAATCTTTCGATGGAACATTATGAAACAGGAAGGTTAACACAAAGAATTTTTGCAACTCGTTTAATCTGGAATAAAACTTTAAATAAATGGAGCTTAGAAAATTACATGCAACGTATTTTTACTAAAGACCAGGAATATGTTTTAAAAGGAGCAATAAAAGATACTGTGCTAAATATAAAACCTGAAGAGTTTATAGTTAAAACACAATATATTTCATCGATGAACAATCCAGAGTTGAATGAATACATCCGAAAAGAAAAAGACAAAGGCTCACCACTCATCAACAAATATTATGTTGAATTATATAAACGTGTTGCAATGCCATTTTCATTTTATGTGGTTTCGCTTTTAGCTGTTGCAATCTCATCTACAAAATCTCGAGGTGGAACCGGCATGCATTTAGGTATCGGAATTTTTGTAACATTTACCTTTTTATTAATTGTACAGATATCAAATACGCTGGGTGTAACAAATGTTCTTCATCCAGCAGTGGCTGTTTGGTTGCCGAATACACTTTTCCTTATTGGCGCAATTTATGTTGCCAAAATAGCCCCAAAATAATCAATGAAAATTAGCAAATATGTTCAACTTCATTTTATCATTTTATTATGGGGATTTACACCGGTTTTAGGAAAACTTATTTCGATAGATGCTTATGATTTAGTCTGGTATCGTTTACTGTTTTCGGCTTTAAGTCTTTATATTTATATGCGATATAAAGGGATTAGTTTACGCATTAAGAAAAAAAATCTGCTCATTATTTTAGCAACAGGATTGATAGTTGGAATTCATTGGTTCTTTTTTTATTACGCCATAAAGGTTTCAAATGTTTCAGCAACCATGGCCGGATTTTCAACCGTAACCTTGTTTGGAAGTTTATTTCAACCTCTATTATTAAAGAAAAAATTTTATTGGACTGATGTGATTTATGGAATTGCTATCAGCGGTGGTTTGATAGTGATATTAAATTTTGAAAGCATTTATTTCTGGGGAATATTTTATGGAATAATAGCAGCTATTACTGCTGCATTTTTTGGAATTTATAATGGAAAACTTATCCAAAAAAACAATGCTGTAGTAATTACTTTTTATGAATTTATCGGAGCATTATTTTTTATCAGTATTTTAAAATTGTTTAATCATTCGGAAAGTTATTTCCCAACATTAAACCTTTTAGACCTGATTTGGCTTTTGGCTTTAAGCCTTGCCTGTACTACACTTGCGTTTACCCTTAGTGTTGAAATTTTAAAATATTTCACTCCGCTTACAGTTATCATCACCAACAATTTGGAACCCATTTATGGTATTGTTTTTTCGATAATTATTTTCGGACAATCAGAATATATGTCGTTTGGATTTTACATTGGTATCGCAATTATTTTATTAAGTGTATTTACGTATCCATTTATTTCAGCAAAATTTAAAAAATGATTGTGGTTTTAAATTAGGATTTCATGCTCAATTAAAATTAATTTCTTTATACATTTGTTTAATAGGACTTCTTACCCATGAAAAATATTAATACTGCCTTCTTCATTTTTGTATGTTTTGTATATTCTGTAAATGCACAGCAAACGGGCTTTACTTATAGTACCACAACTATTCAAGTTCCGCTTGCAGGAGTTGTAGATGCGAGTAACGGTTCACAGGACTTTGACCCAAAATTATTATTACTAAAACCATCATTTCCAATGCCGGTTAGTGACATCAAATTAAAAAAATTAGCACTCGATCAATCTCGGAATAATTTTGTTTCTAACAATAAAAATCAAACTGCTTTCCAAAAAACAGCAGCAGCAACTCCGATATTGAGTACAAATTTTATTGCCAATTATACAAGCGGTACACCAAATGATAACGACATGGCAATTAGCAATGGTGGAAAAATTGTGAGCGTTACAAATTCAAGTTTATATTTTTACAATGATTCAGGTTTGGCATTAGCACCGGCACAAAGGAGTCTTTCATTTTTTGCCAATAAGCTTGGAACCTTAAATCGAACATACGATCCTCGTGTAATTTATGATCCAAAAAAAGACAGATTTATTGTGGTTTTTTTACAAGGAAGTGATCATTTTGACACCAGAATAATTATTGCATTTTCGAAAACAAACGATCCTACAAAACTGTGGAATTTTTATTCGTTGCCCGGAAATATCACTTCGGGCGACAGCTCTTGGAGCGATTATCCAATCGTTTCTTTAACCGATGATGAATTATTTATTACTGTTAACAGAGTGAAAGATAATACACCTTGGCAAGTTGGTTTTATTGAATCATATATCTGGCAAGTTGATAAACAAAAAGGATACGATAGTTCGGCAGTTCTAAGTTTTAAAAATTATAATAATATTAAATATAACGGAAAGCCAATTTGGAATATTTGCCCTGTAAAAGGAGGTTTAACAACGCATACTCCAAACATGTATTTTGTTTCTGTTCGTCCGAGTGATTTGCAAAACGATACAGTTTTTCTGCACGAGATCACCAACACAATTGCTTCAGGAAATGCGCAGCTTACTTTAAAAACTTTACGAACAGACAGAACTTATGGCCTGATGCCAAATGCTATTCAGCCAAGCGGAAAAAAACTGCAAACAAATGATGCGAGAGTACTATCTGCGTGTATTGAAAATAATATCATTCATTACGTTGCAAATACCATCGACACAGCAAAATTTAGTCCTTCGGTTTATTATGGTCGCATCACCGATCCAAATATAACTACACCATCAATTCATGGAAATATTATCAGTTCGGATACGCTTGATTTCGGTTATCCATCGATCACTTATGTTGGTGGCGGAGCAGATGACCAAAGTGTGATGTTAACTTATTCGTATGTTTCACCAACACAATTTCCGGGTACTGCTGCAACTTATATTGACCGATCAGGAAATTTATCTCCAATGCTTATTGTAAAAAAAGGAGAAACAAACATTACCGTTTTAACAGATTCGGTTGAGCGCTGGGGCGATTATACCGGCATACAGCGAAAATATAATGAACCGGCTTTTAGCTGGCTTTGCGGTTCATTTGGATGGTCGAATGGAAACAGAACTTGGATAGCAAAATTAAAAAACACAGATACAAAACTTGGCGTAAATGAAATCTCAAAACAAGTTACAAATGCAACACTTTTTCCAAACCCAGCTTCCGATTATGCGACAATAAATTTTGATCTAAATGATAATTTGATGCTCCAATTTGAAGTAATGGATATTACCGGAAAAGTTATCGGAACATTATTGCGTGATTTGGGAAAAGCAGGTACAAATCGTTTTACGTTTAGAGTGAATGATTTGAATGAGGGCATTTATTTTATAACTATCAAACATGAAAATACCATTATACAGTCTAAGAAATTTATTGTTACCCGTTAGTTTGATTTTTTTGTTTTCAATAAATTGTTCAACTCCGGCAAAACAAAAAAAAATACCAACAATTGAACAACCACGGCCTGTGATGGAGTTACAAGTTGATTCATTAAAAAAAGTGTTGGATGAGAAAAGGAAAAATAAGTTGAAACAATAAATCCATTTGTTTTTACACCTACCCTAACCCTTCCTTATTAGGAAGGGAATTTATATCTTTTTTTTTCATTAAATTGTTCAACTCCGGCAAAACAAAGATCAACACCAACAATTGAACAACCAAGGCCTGTGATGGGGTTACAAGTTGATTCATTTAAAAAAGTGTTGGATGAGAAAAGGAAAAATAAGTTGAAACAATAAATCCATTTGTTTTTA
>CAIUEQ010000172.1 GCA_903898215.1 uncultured Bacteroidota bacterium
GATCAATATTCCAACAAACTAATTTAGAAAAAGTTGATTTCCGAACTGCTGTTAATTATTCTATCAATCTAGAATTAAACAAAGTAAAGAAAGCAAAATTTTCAACATCAGGCATTATTGGTCTGTTGGATAAATATCAAATAATAATTGAGTAACTTGTTAAAACTTTTCTCTGCGCATTTCTCTTTCCACATCACGCTCTTTAATAGATTCACGTTTATCAAAACTTTTCTTTCCTTGAGCAACCGCGATCTCCACTTTAGCAAAACCGGTTTCGGAAATAAACATTTTTAATGGAACAATAGTATGTCCGCGCTCGGCAGCTTTTACTCGAAGTTTGTGAAGTTCATTTTTCTTTAACAACAATTTTCGTACACGTAAAGGTTCGTGGTTGTTATATGAACCTTGCTTAAATGTGCCAATATGCATATTTCGCATAAACAATTCTTCACCAATAAAAAGACAAAATGCATCGCTAAGGTTTACATTTCCTTCGCGAACAGATTTTATTTCGGTGCCTAACAATTGTATTCCTGCAACATGTTTTTGCTGAAGATTGTACTCAAATGAAGCACGTTTATTGGTAATATTTATTTTGCTTTTTTCCATTAATAAAGCGCAAACATAAGAGTTAATAAAAACAATACGTAATTTTGAAATCTATTATACGAATTATGCCTCAATCAAAATCTGTTGAAACTGATACAAAAATAAAGTTAACACAATTCTCTCATGGAGGTGGATGTGGCTGTAAAATTGAGCCTGCTGTGCTTTCAGTAATCCTTAGTAATAAAAGAAGCGGAAGTTTTTTTAAAGAATTATTAGTAGGAAATCAAAGTAATGATGACGCAGCAGTTTGGGATTTAGGTAACGGAATGAGCATGATCAACACAGTTGATTTTTTTATGCCTATTGTTGATGATGCCTTTCAATTTGGAAGAATCGCGGCAGCAAATGCAATCAGTGATGTATATGCAATGGGCGGGAAACCAGTTTTTGCAAATGCTATTTTAGGTTGGCCAATAGCAAAACTTTCACCTTTAATTGCAGGAGAAGTTTTAAATGGGGCTATTTCAATTTGTGAAGAAGCAGGAATTCCACTTGCCGGTGGACATAGTATTGACGCTCCTGAACCTATTTTTGGATTATCTGTGAATGGAATTATCGATACAAAAAATGTAAAGAAAAATAATTCAGCAAAAGTTGGCGACTTCCTTTTTTTAACCAAACCACTTGGAATGGGAATCATGGGATCGTCAATAAAAAAAGGCGTTGTGAGCGATGAACATATTGAAGTTGCAATCAAATGGATGACAACCTTAAATAAAATTGGAAATGATTTATCGGCAATTGAAGGTGTGAATTCGATGACAGATGTTACCGGATTTTCGTTGCTCGGGCATTTGATTGAAATGACAGAAGGAAGCGGTGTGAGCGCAGAAATTAACTTCTCTAAAGTTCCACTTTTAAGTTTTGTTGATCATTATCTCAACCAAAATATTATTCCAGGCAACACAAAAAAGAACTGGAAAAATAATGAGTCTAAAACTAAAGATTTAAAAGACCAGAGGAAAATAAATTTACTGAATGATCCGCAAACAAGCGGTGGTTTATTGGTTTCTGTTTCACCAGAATCGGTAAAAAATGTTCAGCAACTTTTTATAAAATATGGCTTGAATGATTTTATGGTACCAATTGGGAAGATGATTGGAAAAAGTAACTTTGAAGTGACGATAATTTGAA
>CAIUEQ010000173.1 GCA_903898215.1 uncultured Bacteroidota bacterium
AATTTTTAATTTTTAATTTTTAATTTTTAATTTCAACCCCTCGCCCATGCATCACAAATAATAGCTGCAGCAATTGAAGCATTCAACGATTCAGCTTCTCCAATTTTAGGAATAGTAATTGGATGAGTAACAAATGTTAAAAGTTCATCTGAAATCCCTGAACCTTCATTTCCAATCAACAAAATACCATCAGAATTGATTTTAGTTTGATGTAAATTTTTCCCATTCATTAAAGCACCATAAACCGGAATTTTATTGTGGGCAGAAAAAAATGCTGATAAGTTTTCGTAAAAAACATTCACCCTTAAAAATGAGCCCATTGTTGATTGGATTACTTTTGGATTGTAAACATCGGCACAGTTTTTTGAACAAATAATATTTTTAATTCCGTACCAATCGGCAATTCTTATAATAGTTCCAAGGTTTCCTGGATCCTGAATTTCGTCAAGAGCAATTGAAAATCCTTTTGAAAAATCTATTTCAGTGATATCGTAATTTGGAATAAAAGCTAGCGCAATAACCGGTTGTGGTGTAACCTGATTGCTTAATTGCTTCAACTCTTTTTCGTTAACAATTTCAAGTTCGCAATTATCTTTCAACAAAACTTTGTGAAGAGATATCCATTCACCAGTTGCAAATAGTGTTTTAACGACTATTTTTGAAGCGAGCAGTTCCATCACGGCCTTTGTTCCTTCAACCAAAAACAAACCGTGCAACTGCCTGTTTTTTTTATCTTTTAGAGACTGTATTAATTTGATAGTTACCTTAGTTAACATACTTCGTTTAAAATCAAAAATCCTTGGATTTATTGGTATACTATTATTCGTATTTAGCTCATGCAATATAACCAAAACCATTGAAAACAATCAGCTATTGCTTGTTAAAAACAAGATCGTTTTAAAAGGTGAGCTTGACAAAAACATTAAAAACGATTTACAAAATTACTATAAGCAACGTCCCAACGAAAAATTTGTAGGACTGTTTAATACCAAACTTTACTTTCATAATCTTGGTTCAACAGGTAAAAATGATAATTGGATAAAAAGATTTTTCAGATTTAAGCTTGGCGAATATCCTGTTCTTATTGATACAATGGAGATTGAAGCAACTGTTAAAACTTTTAAAACCTATTTAAAAACAAAAGGCCATTACAATGCTGATGTAAATTTTGAAGTAACACATAAACGATTTAACAAAAAGAAAGGAATAGTTTTCTATGTAATTACACCTAACAATTATTATAAATTTTATAAATACGAACTCAATATTGCTGATAAAGATATTTTTGATATCGTAAAGCCATCGATGGTTAACAGCTTTATTACCGTTGGAAACAGATTCGATCATGAAAACATGATAAGTGAGCAGGAACGCATCGTTACGTTACTTCGCAATAATGGATATTATACCTTTACAAAAGATTTTATTGGCTTTGATACAGATACTTCAATGGGGAATAATTTTGCCTATGTTGCTATTAATATTAAAAACAAAAATGATTACGAGCGACACAAAAAATTTATCATAAATGATATCACCATCTCTATTGAGAAAAAAAATGAACTGTTAAACTCTTCAAAAATAAATGATACTGTAGCTTTTGAAAACTTCAATTATTTGCCCCATAATTATGAATTGAATCCTGACATTTTAAGTCATAACCTGTTTTTAAAACGAGGGGACATTTTTAAAGATATTAATTACACTCGTACCTATGGAAGGTTAAATGATTTAAATATTTTTAGATTCATCAATATTTCAACAAAAGTTAGAGACAGTGGTGATGTTGGCAGTATAGATTACAATATCAAAATCATACCTAGCGACAAATATTTTTATGTTTTGGAACCTCAGCTCATCACTTCAGACCAAAATAGTTTAACGGCTGCACAAAGTTATGGTATAGCCTTAATGGGGCAATTCAGTAATCGAAATACTTTTAGAAATGCTGAAATACTTCAGCTAAGTCTTCGATCGTCAGTTGAAGCACAAGGCCATGTTACAGGATCAAGTTTTTTCAATGCTACACAACAATCTTTAAATGCATCTATTTCAATTCCTCGAATTTTACTTTTCTCGGCAATTGACAGAAACGTGAATTTTTTAAATACAAAAACGATATTAAATGCGTCAGCCATTTATGAATTAAACAGTGAGTACGAAAGACGAGTTGCTACATTTGGTATCAATTACCGCTTCAACAAAAAACTACTTTCATTTTATTATTCGCCAATTGAATTTAGTTTTATTAGAACAACGCTTAAGTCTGATGAATTAATTGTGAGAGCAAAATCAGATATCATGTTACAAAACCTTTTTGCAAACAACGTAATTATGGATGGCAGATTTGGTTTTAATTATTCAAATAAGGCAATTGCAAAAGACCGTAATTATTTTTTATTTAGATGGGATGCCATTGAACTTGCCGGAAATATATTAACAGCTTTAAACTCTCGATTTAATCAACCTAAAACATCAGAAGGACAGTATCAAATATTTGGAGTAAACTATTATCAATATGTAAAATCATCAATCGATTTCAGATATAATAGTATCATCAATAAAAACAACTCTTTCGTTTATCGCTTTTTTGCCGGAGGAATTGTACCCTATGGAAATTCGCCAAACACACCACTCGATAAAAGATTTTATGTTGGAGGCGCAAGCGATCTTCGTGCATGGGCTCCTCGAACAATTGGTCCAGGAAGCTATCCTGCCAAAAACCAAATTGACCAAACAGGCGATTTAAAAATTGAAGGTAATGCCGAGTATCGTTTTAACCTTTATCATCTTTGGTTGGAAGGAAGTTTGTTTGCAGATGCAGGAAATATTTGGACCTTACAAAAAGACGATACCAGACCGGGAGCAAACTTTGAACTGAGTAGATTTTATAATGAATTTGCTATCGCATCGGGTTTGGGAGTTAGGTTAAATTTTACCATCGTGCTTATCCGTTTTGATTTTGGAATTCCTATGCATATTCCCGTTAACTCAGTTTTATCCGACAGATGGGTTATCAAAAACATCAGTACCGATTGGGTGAAAGATAACCTCTTCTTTAACTTTGGTATTGGTTATCCATTTTAAAAAAAACAATCATCCTTAAAATATTCTGTAAAACATACCTGTATCGATTTGTTAATTTACCGGCTTGTCAAGCATTTTTTAATTGTTATTTTCGCACAACAAATCAGAATATAGTTACTGAAATAATACAACTCAACTTCTCATAAAACAATAACAAATGATCAAGTTTTTAGATCTACAAAAAATAAACATATTATATCAAGCCGAATTTGAATTAGCCTTAAAAAGGGTATTACAATCAGGATGGTTTATTTTGGGAAATGAAGTTACCCTTTTTGAAAAAGAGTATGCTGAATATTGCGAAACCAAACATTGTATTGGTGTAGCAAATGGTTTGGATGCACTCATTATCATTATCAGGGCATACAAAGAAATGGGATTATTTGCAGACGGTGATGAAATTATTGTTCCTGCCAATACATACATAGCAAGCATTTTAGCCATTTCTGAAAATAACCTTACTCCTGTTTTAGTTGAACCTGATAACAGCACATTCAATATTGATCCCACTCAAATTGAGAAACATATCACTCCAAAAACCAAAGCAATTTTAGGCGTTAATTTATATGGACAAACAGCAGATTGGACAGCATTAAATACCATAGCAAAAAAACACAATCTTAAATTGATTGAAGATGCAGCACAATCTCATGGAGCTAGCCATCACACAAAAAAATCAGGATCACTTGGAGATGCTGCCGGGCATAGTTTTTATCCCGGTAAAAATTTAGGTGCTATAGGTGATGGTGGTGCAATAACTACCAACGATAGTGAATTAGCAGAAGTGATTTTGGCATTGCGTAACTATGGTTCTTTCAAAAAATATGAGAATATTTACAAAGGAATGAATAGCCGATTAGATGAATTACAAGCTGCATTTTTGAGAATCAAATTAAAAAATCTTGATAAAGAAAATCATCGGAGAATGGAAATTTCAAACCGTTTTTTAAAAGAAATTAATAATGATGAATTGACATTGCCATTTATTGAGCCACATAATATTTCTGCTTGGCATTTGTTTGTTGTGAGAACTAAAAACCGTGCAATATTTCAACAATACCTTACCGATAAAGGTATCCAAACATTAATTCATTATCCAATTCCTCCCCATCAACAATTAGCCTATAAGGAGTTAAATAATTTATCGTTTCCAATAACAGAACAAATACATCACGAAGTGCTGAGCTTACCAATTAGTCCAGTGTTGACCGAACAGGAAGTTGATTATATTATTTCAACGATCAATGAATTTAAAGTATAAATGAAATTTAAACAGGCCAAATAATCCCATAATTCCGAATTAATTGAAATTGTTTTTGTCATTTTCCAAACCATGCATTTTGGTTCAATGGCAATATAACGGCTTGTCTGTCGTTGATTAATTGTTATTTTCGCAAAAAAAAAATCAAATGAAAAAGGCATACTTAGCCACATTTCTGATACTTTTATCTTTTATATCATACTCGCAGCAAGCGCCAGCGGGTATTAGTATGCAAAATTTTGCAACTGTAAAAGTTGATGAACTTACTGATGATCAAGTTAATCAGTTTTGGACTCAAGCACAGTCGAACGGAATGAATCTCACAAAGATTGAGCAGTTAGCATTGCAACGCAAAATGCCTCAAACAGAGTTCAATAAACTTAAAAGCAGAATTGAAAAACTTGCTTCTGCCGGTGCAGTAAATGTAAATGTTACTCAAGGTGAACGTTCTTATAATATCGAAAAAGGAAATGTTGTTGATGCAAAAGATATCAATGCAGCTTTTAGTAATCTCAAACCTAAAATCTTTGGTTCTGATCTATTCAACAATAAAAACCTAACGTTCGAGCCAAACCTAAAAATGGCTACCCCACAGGATTACCAACTTGGGCCCGATGATGAAATAGTTATTGATTTATATGGCTATTCGGATGCTTCGTATAAACTAAAAGTTAGTCCAGAAGGAAGTATAAGAATTCCAAACATTGGCCCTGTTTCAGTTAGTGGATTAACAATCGAACAAGCTTCAAAAAGAATTATTGGAGAACTGGCTTCTGTTTATTCAGGAATTGGTTCAGGTCAATCGAAAGTAAATATCTCCATTGGAAATATTAGAAGTATTAAAGTAACAATTTTAGGAGAAGTAAACACACCAGGAACTTATACTCTATCATCATTATCAACCGTATTTAATGGTTTGTATGCATCAGGTGGTCCTTCAGAAAACGGATCATTCAGAAAGATACAAGTGGTGAGAAATAACAAAGTAATTGCTACTATAGATATCTATGATTTTTTGATGAATGGTGCTACAAAAGGCAATATTCTATTACAAGATCAGGACATCATTAAAGTTAGTCCTTACGAAATTAGAGTAGAAATGAAAGGGGAAGTTAAACGCCCCGGATTATACGAAGCAGTTAAAGGGGAAACAATAAAAAATATGATCACCTATTCGGGTGGCTTTACTGATAATGCTTATAGAGAACGGTTAAAAGTTTTTCGCAATACAAATAAAGAAAGAAGTGTTGCAGATATTCCTGTAGAATCTATTAATACATTCAATCCTCAATCGGGTGATGTTTTTACTATCGATAAATTGCTTGTTCGTTTTTCAAACAGGGTACAAATAAACGGAGCAGTTTTTCGTCCGGGATTTTTTGCTTTAGAAGAAGGAATGACATTAAGTAAATTAATTCTTAAAGCTGATGGATTAAAAGAAGATGCGTTTACTGAAAGAGGAATTATTTACAGGTTAAAACTTGATAATTCAACCGAAGTTTTATCCTTTAATTTAAAAGATATTACTTCAGGTAAAACAGATATTTCTTTAAAGCGTGAAGATATTATTCAAATAGCTTCAAAGCTCGAAATGAGAGAAGCCTATACCGTTTCAATTAGTGGTGAAGTATTGAAACCAGGAAGTTATCCTTTTGGTGAAAACATGAAAGTGGAAGATTTGATAATTGCTGCAGGTGGATTAAAAGAATCATCATCAAGCAAAGTTGAAATTTCAAGACGACTAAAAAATTCAGATCCCAATTCTAAAACTGGAGATATTGCTACCATTTTCAAATATGAGATCAACAAAGAGAATTTAATATCAACTTCTGATATCGTACTTATGCCATTTGATAATATCAGCATATTTCCATCACCAGGATATTCAATTCAAAAAAACATTCGTATTGAAGGGGAAGTTTTATTTCCCGGACAATATAGCATCAGCAAAAAAAATGAACGCCTCTCTGAAATCATTAGCAGAGCCGGTGGACTTACAGCTCAGGCTTTTGCTGAAGGTGCCATTTTGATCAGAACTACCACTTTAAGCGATATTGACGAAATTATCAAAAAGAAAAAACTGGAAGCAATCACCAAACAAAGTTCTGATACGATAAAAGGGAATATGCTTTCAGAAAAAGAATCAGCCGAAAGCAAATCAAACATTGTAGGAATAAACCTTTACAAAATATTAAAAAATGCAAACTCCTCTTCCGATCTATATTTAGAAGATAACGACATCATTCGTATTCCTAAATTACTTCAAACAATTCAAATTAGCGGAGAAGTATTATATCCGGTAAAAGTGAAATATGAAAGTGGAAATGGGTTTAAAAGTTATGTGAACGGAGCAGGTGGTTTTTCTGCAAGATCATTAAAAAGTCGCTCCTATATTGTTTATGCAAATGGAACCGCAGCAAGTACAAAACATTTTTTGTTCATTAATTTCTATCCTAAAGTAAAACCGGGTTCAGAAATTATCGTACCTGTGAGAGAAGAAAGAAGAAAAACTTCAGCAATAGAAATTGCAAGCATAGCAACAAGTGTATCTACACTCGCCTTCCTTTTAATCACCCTATTTAAGAAATAATTTATATGCAGGATAATTCTGAATTAAACGTAAAAGATTTAGGAAATTCTTTAAAAAATTTCTATAGCTATTTTCTAAAAAAATGGAAATTACTTTTTCTGGCAGGAATTATCGGAGGTGCTCTTGGTTTAACTTATGCTTTATTAAAGAAACCTGTTTATGAAGCAGGAATGAGCTTTATGATTAACGAAGCTGAGAAAGGTGGAATTGGTTCTCTTGCAATGCTTGCAGGGCAACTTGGAATCGGTGGCGGAATGGCTAACATCAGTGATGAAAAAGTATTGTTTCTTTTACAATCAGATCAGATTTTAGGTAACGCTTTACTTAAAGAAATTGAATCAAATGGAAAAAAGGATCTGCTGGTAAATTTTTATATCACTGAATTTAATACAACAAAACGTTGGAAAAATGATACCATCCTTGAAAACTTTAATCACTTTACAAATCGTTCGCTTAATGCATTAACCTACGAAGAACACAAAGCATTACGTTCGATAATGAAAGAAATTATTGATTCAAAAGATTTCCAGGCACAATCTACCAAACGTGCTACCTTAGTTGGAAATACTCAAGGCGGTATTATTACCATTGCATACAAATCCAACTCCGAAAACATTGCCAAAAACCTGATCGAACATGTTACAAATGAATTGAGTGAGTTTTACATTTCACGCTCCATTCAGCGTCAGCAAAACAACTACAGAACAATTGAGAACAGAGCTGATTCAATTAAATCTCTGATTTCTGAAAAAGAGATTACTTTGGCCAGAACAAAAGATGAGAACATGCGTATGATCAGAGCACAGGGCCGATTATCAGAGTTAAGGCTTTCAAAGGAAATTGAAATGTTATATGCCATGTTTGCTGAAGTTGTTAAGAACATGGAGATCGCAAAATTCAATCTTGAAATTAGCACACCAATTTTTCAAATTATCGACAAACCATACTTCCCTTTAAAAATGGAAAAAACCTCGAAACTTATTTCCATAATCATAGGTGGATTTATAACAGGTTTTTTATTTGTATCTTATCATGTTTTAAAAAGATTTTTTTAAATAAAACTGAAAGGGATTTAAATCTTTAGGTAAAAAATATGGCAATGCAACTCAACTAATATTTTATCCATTCTAAAAAGGACTATTGATCTCTTCACTAAAAATATTATACCATAACAAATTGAATACTGAACTCAAGAAGCGATTTTTGGGTTCTACTGTTTGGACGGCTTTTGCATTTTTCTTTTTTCAAGGACTCACACTTGTAACCAATCTAATAGTTTCAAAATTTATTGGTGCTGAACATTATGGTATATTTTCATTTATCACTACCACTGCTCAACTTCTTGGCTTAGTTTGCAGTTTAGGAATTCACTTTATACTTCCAAAAGTGCTAGGTGCCGGAAATGCTGATAACGCCAAAATTATTTCATACTCAAATTTTATCACAAAAATATTTGCAGCCATTGCAATCATCATTTTCATTGCTTTTAATAAGTTGGCAATAGATGTTGTTGGCATCAGAGAATTACCTATACCTGTCCTTTTATTTTCGGCACTATTAATTTATTCTTATCCGAGATCATTTGTTCAAACAGCAATAATTACCGGTCTATTCAAGTATAAATTTTTACTATGGACTAACTTATTTAAGGGAGTAACAATAATTTTAACAACGGTAATTTCGACACATTTTTTTGACGTATCAGGGGCAATTATCGGATTCAGTGTTTCATTTTTTGTATGTAATTTTATTACAGATATTTTAATTGATAAATATGTTTGTCATTATACTCATACTAAAATTTCGATAAAAAATATTTTAAAAGATCCTGAACTAATAAAGCTAATTAAACTGAGTGTGCCAGCTGTATTAACGAGTTTTGTTGTTCTGTTTGCCAATTGGTTTGTAAACCGATTAATGTTAGGATTCCCCGGAGGATTAAAGGAATTAGGTGTTTACAATATGGTGAATCAATTAAAACTGTTTTTACTTTTTATACCTTTTACATTGGTGAATGTGATTACACCATTAATGAGTGCTGCGCAGCATGTAAAATCTCAACAACGAAAAATTTTGATAGTTGCCATATTGGTTACTTCTTTTTTCAATATTTCATTTTGTATCATTACTCAATTATTCTCGAGTGAAATAATGAATATACTTGGCGATAATCTTGAAAATTATCATTCAACACTTTCCGTTAGTATGTGGGGAACCTATATTTATGCTGTTACATTAATTATGGGAAGCTATTTTATTGTTAAAGAAAAAATGATGATAGGGTTAATGATAAATACATTATGGAGTATTCTATTTATTGCCATATCATATTATCTAATTTATTCGGGATACGGATCACTTGGTATAGCATGGTCTAATTTGATTTCATATGTATTTTTGATTTTTGTGATTTCGTTTTACATTTTCAAATTCAGAAATGCCTGAAGTTGTATTCTGAAAACTTATGATAAAGATTGAAATATTTCAGGGCCGATGTGAAATGATATTTTTAAAATTTGGATGAAATTATAAAGAATGGTTTTTTATTATTTGCTTTTCGGATTATCAACAAACTTAGAGTCGGTTTATTACTACGTGGCTTTGTTTGTGATTTTCTTTTTGGTTATTATGAAGAATATCCTCACCAAAAAAGCTGCGGATATTTCAATACGTATTAAGCCGGTAGACTTTGCTCCTGTTCTCATGTTATTGGTTTGGTTTTATGGATTACTGTTAGGTTTTTTTCGTCAAAATGTAACCGAATATGTGATCAATAATTTTGCGGGCATGACTGTTTATCTTTTATATTTTTTGCTAATTCCGTATAAAAACCAATCATTAAGAATTATAAAAATCCTTGTAACAGCATCCTTAATTGTAAGTGGTTTTACGATAATCTTTTTTATATTATATTTTGTAATTGGGGTAGACTGGAGTTTCATTTCAAATAACCCATTATTTGGTAATTTAATGCTCAGTGGCTCAAGTACAGGTCAAAAGCGCGTGTTCTTTACAGGACAGGCAGTAATCTTTACGCTATTTACGTTGTCACTATATAGGATATTGAATGGAAAGAAATTTCTGTCCTCGTTAGAAAGCGATTCGATTTTTAAAAAACGAAGTATAAATTTTACCCTATTTTTTATATCTATCATTTCATTGTTTTTTCTAACAGCATCAAAAGGAAATCTTCTAGGTGGAATTATTATTTTTATTTTATTACCTATTGTTACTTTAAAACTCTCAGAGATTACTTCTCAAAAGCGTAAAAATATTTTAAAAAATTTACTTATATATTTACTAGTATTTGGCGTTTTGGCTGGGGTACTTTTAATTACAGGATACAGCAATATAGTATCAGTAATGTTTGATAAAAATGATGTTGCAAACGTAGATCGGTATGATCAATTGGGCTACTTATTGAAAGATTTAAAAATTTTCGGAAATGGCTTAGGTTCGGTGATAACAGGATTTACAAGAAACGAAGATAAACCATATGGGTTTGAGCTCATATACATGAACATTATTCACAAATTCGGTATTTTTTCCATAATCATAATTGGGGTATATATTTACACTTTATTTAAAATAATAAAATTATTCAGAAAGGATCATTTAGATATCAGAATCCCCTTATCTGCCTTGGGTTGTATGGGTTTTTTATTCCCTGCATTTGGTAATCCCCTCCTTTTTAGTCCACAGGCAGTAATTTTACATTGTGTGGCTTTATATTTTATCAGAACCGAAGAAAAATATTTTGACCTTACTAAAATAAAAAATATAATGCGGACTGATTTAAGCTAAAATGATATTTTTGTCGAAAAAGCATCATATATGATATCAGTTTGCATGGCAACTTATAATGGAAAAAAATATATCAGGCAACAGCTTGAATCCATACTCCTGCAGCTTTCAGAAAGTGATGAAGTAATTGTATCTGATGATTCATCAACTGATAACACTCTTGAAATTATTGAGTCATTTAAAGACAAGAGAATAAAAATATTTCGTGGAAATAGTTTTAAGAATCCAATATTTAATTTTGAATTCGCTTTGAAACAAGCCAAAGGTGATTTTATTTTTCTTTCAGATCAGGATGATTTTTGGTTAGAAAATAAGGTAGAGGTGACAATGAAATATTTAAAGTATTATGATATGATTGTCAGCGATTGTTATGTTACTGATGAATTATTGCAGATACAACAAAATTCGTTTTTTGAATTAAAAAATTCCAAACCAGGATTTTTTTATAATTTTTACCGCAACACATATTCAGGTAACTGTATGGCATTTCGGAAAAGTGTTTTAAACAAAGCTCTGCCCTTTCCCAAATCAATACCTATGCATGATATATGGCTTGGCGCAGTATGTGATTTACTTTTTAAAGTTAAATTCATAGAAGAAAAACTGATTTATTTTAGACGACATGGAGAAAACTCAAGTTCATCTTCAGAAAAAAGTAAATATAATTTCTTCAATAAATTAATGTTTAGAGTTAATATTATTTTGGCAATTCCTAAAATAATTCTAAGATAAATTTTTATACTAAACAATTAAATCAACACCATTAAACATAGTTAACTAACTAAGTATAGTTAATTTTATTTATTCATTTCTAAAATACAAAAAACATAGAATCAATGCAAAATATTACCTGTTCAATTGTTCTATATCATAATAAAACGAAGGAATTGATTCCATTGATTGAGCAACTGCTTTCTCAGCAATTGATTTCTAAAATTTATCTTATTGACAACTCTTCAAACGATGACCTAAAGTCATTAAAAGTTTCTTCAAAAATTGAATACGTTTTTAACAACTCAAATTTTGGTTACGGAAAAGCAAATAATGTAGCATTAAAAAGATCCATCGAATCCGGTGCCGATTATCACATCGTATTAAACCCTGATATAAGCATACTAGATCAAACAATACCGGAACTTTCTTTTTATATGGATAAAAATCCTGACATTGGACTGATCATGCCGAAAGTGCTTTATGAAAATGGTGATTTACAATATTTATGCAAGTTAGTTCCTAAACCTTTTGATCTTTTTACTCGCAGATTTATTAAAGGTCCTTTTAGGAAAATATTTGAAAAAAAACTATTCAATTACGAACTAAGACATCAAGACTTTAATAAAATTATGGAAGTTCCTAATTTATCAGGATGTTTCATGTTTTTAAGAATTAGTACATTGAAAGAAATTGGTTTATTTGATGAACGTTTTTTTATGTATTTGGAAGATACTGATCTATCGAGAAGAATTGCTCAAG
This sequence comes from uncultured Bacteroidota bacterium, assembly GCA_903898215.1. Taxonomy (GTDB): domain Bacteria; phylum Bacteroidota; class Bacteroidia; order UKL13-3; family UKL13-3; genus CAIUEQ01. Next base: position 12,216 of record CAIUEQ010000173.1, read on the forward strand.
TAAGCAGAACCGTTTATTATCCTATGGTTTCAGTATACCATGGATATGCAAAAGAATCCTATAAAAACATTCGATTACTTAAATACCATATTACATCAGCCATAAAATATTTTAATAAATGGGGATGGATTTCTGATGCAATAAGGGATCAATTAAATGAACCATTAATTAAAAACATTCCTGAACTTATACACGAACAAATATCCACGAGCGATGAACAATTTATTCCTTACAATAACATCGCTAACAACCATAATAAATTAAAAGTTACAATCATTACAGTTGTTTACAACAATGTTTCAACAATAGCATCAGCAATTGAATCAGTCCTCAGTCAAACTTTTAAAAATATAGAATATATTGTGATTGATGGCGGATCAACTGACGGAACTTGTGATGTAATCCAAAATTACACAGACAAAATTAACATTTATATCAGTGAAAGGGATAAGGGGATTTATGATGCTTTAAATAAAGCTATAACTTTAAGTACTGGAAATATTATTGGCATTCTTCATTCAGATGATCTTTATCAGGATGATAATGTAATATCAGATATCGTTCAATTATTTAAACTAAGAAACCCAGATGCTATATATGGAGATCTAGTTTATATCACAAAAAAATATAACGTTTTCAGAGAGTGGCATTCTGGAAAATACAAGGAGGGAATGTTTTTGAACGGATGGATGCCCCCACATCCAACATTATTTGTAAAAAAAGAAATATATCAAAAATATGGGTTGTTTAATACCTTATTTAAAACTGCCGCTGATTACGAAATCATGTTGAGATTTATTCATAAACATCATATTTCGTTAGATTATCTACCCCGCACTTTGGTAAAAATGCGCATAGGAGGCAAAAGCAATCAGAGTTTAATGAACAGGATCAAAGCAAATTTGCAAGACAGAAAGGCCTGGAAAGTAAATAATCTTAAACCACATTTTTATACGCTTTGGTTAAAACCTCTAAAAAAAATATTTCAATATCGGTTCTGGTAAATTCCCCTGTCAGTTCTTTCTTAAAAGGGTTGTTTAAACCCATTAACCTTCTATTTTTGTGTCTATACTTATTTAACCCCATAAGTCGTTTAATTTAAATGGATTTTAAAAAACTGATATTCGGTTTATTTCTTTCAGTTTGTGCAATCAGTGCTGTTGCCCAAAAACAGTATGGCTATGAATGGATAAAAACTAATCAGCCATATTATAAATTCAAAATTATTTCTGATGGCGTTTATTTTATTGATTCGCTTTTTTTAGTTCAGAGTGGTTTAAATTTAATCGGAATAGATCCCAAACGTATTCAAATATTTAGAAACGGAATAGAAATCCCTCTGTTTATTCAAGGTGAAAATGATGGTGTGTTAAATGCAAATGACCATATTGAATTTTATGCCAGTCACAATGATGGCAAACTCGATTCATTATTATACCTGCAATCACAATTTCAGCCACACCAATGGAGAAGCATGATCACAGATACTGCTGTTTATTTTTTAACGATCTTACCTGACCTTTCATCAACAGGAAAAAGATTTACAGAAACTAACGATACCACTTTTTCTTCATTCGTTGCTGAACCATATTTCATCAATGAAGTAAAAATATTTCCTGCAGATTATTATGTTACCGGTCCGGATATAGCAAATTTTGACCACAAGTATAATAGCTCCGAATACCTTGATGGAGAAGGATGGGCATCAGCACTTATTGGAATGGGTGGCAGTGCAAATTTTTCATTAAATACACCTTTCAAATCACTTTTGATTACTGCTCCGAATCCAACTGCAGAAATAAAAATCATCCCTGACAACAATGCCTCAGCAGCCGATTCAAATCATCATGTACATGTAAGTGTTGCTCCCGATAATGGCTCATTCAATTTATTAAGCAACGGTAATCTTTTATTCAGCAGATATAATATTCAGCATATCAATTCCAATCTCACAAAATCACAAATTGGAAATACACAAACGGTTTTTAAAGTTGATGTGGTGAACGATTTAGGATTGGCTGCCGATTATAATACACTTTCATTTATCAGGTTAGATTATGCCCGACAATATAATCTTGGTAGTCAAACAAATTTATTATTTTATGTAGGTCATATTCAAAATAGCACAAGCTCCTTTGTAAATTTCCAAAACTATGGAAACGGAAATGATACGACTCCTATATTTTTTGATCTCACCTCCAACAAACGTATCAAAGGAATTTATAACTCAGGAAATGCAATGGCATTGATTACAAACGATGGCCACCCTCATCAGTTAATGCTTACCGATAGCAAACAAATCACTTCGATAAATTCATTAACACAAGTTCAATTTCATGTAATTGACCCGACAGTTGGTTATGAGTTTTTATTGATATCACACCCTGCTTTAAACAATAGTGCATTGCGCTACTTTAACTATAGAAAAAACAAATACAATACGTTAAAAGTGAATTCGCAAGAGCTATATGATTATTATACTTTTGGAAATCCTCACCCTTTAGCTGTAAGAAGATTAGCCTACCACCTTCTTACAAAAGCTACAACAAAACCAAAATTTTTATTACTGGCTGGAAGAGGTTATGAAACTGATTTAATCAGAGATCAAACATTCAATCCAACATTAGCATACAATGGAAATTTTGTTCCGTCAATTGGAGTTCCATCATCGGATATCATGTTTACAAGCGGATTAACTGGAAGCGGATTTGAAGCAGATATTCCAACAGGAAGAATTCCTGCAGAAACTGAAATGGATCTTTCGAATTATCTCGATAAAATTATTTATTACGAAGGAGCAGATAGCATTCAGGAATGGAGAAAAAATATTTTACATATCACAGGTGGTCAACTTCAAGGCGAACAAAATCTTTTTAAGAGTTATTTAGATGCCAACAAAAATGTAATCAAGGGGAAAAGTTTTGGTGCAAACGTTATCTCCTTCAACAAAACAAATTCTGATGCCACAACACCCGAATACAAAGACCAACTTATTAATGTTCAGAATTCAGGAATATCATTATTTACTTTTTTGGGACATGCATCAGGAACAACATTAGATGTTGAAATCGGCTCAATTAACGACCTAACCAATATCAATAAATATCCTTTGTTTTACATCAATGGCTGTAACGCTGGAAACGCCAATGGTGAAGGCGCAGGTAATGCTGCAAAAATTTATGGCAAAGATTATTTATGTGCTCAAAACAAAGGAGTGATAGGTTGGATTGCCGGTACAAATTTATCTATTGACGGAAATCTGGGTGCTCAGATGAATGCTTTTTACAACCAATTTTGTATCACCAATTATGGAAAACCTATTGGTTATTTAATGCAGCAAACTTCTAAACTTTTTTCTGGTTCAGATATCATTACCAGAATGCATAATATACAATGGCTGTTACAGGGAGATCCGGCAACAGTAATATACAGTGCTGCTTTGCCCGATTATAAAATTGAATCTACTGATTTATTTGTTACCCCAAATAAAACCAATGCATTAAGTGATTCGTTTGCAATTGCTGTTATCGTAACAAATTTAGCTCGTGCAACAGATGATAGTATTGAGGTTTCATTAACAAGAACACTTTCTAACGGATCAAAAATAACTTACCCTTCCATATTAAGTAAACCGATTTATTATAAAGACACCGTTTATGTTTGGATAAAATCAAAAGACCAATCAACATTTGGAAATAATACTTTTGATGTTACCATTAACAAACAAAAAAAGATTTTAGAATCAAACTTCAATAACAATGAAGCAAACATAAATTTTTACATGCCCGGCAGCGGACTTACAAATCTTTCGCCTGTAAATTACAGCATCGTAAATTCAGACACCATAAATTTAATAGCACAAAACAACGATTACTTTGCACAGAATATTCAATACATTTTTGAAATAGATACTTCAGCAAATTTTAATTCAATATTTTACAGACGTTCGCCAATTATTACAGCAGGTGCTATCGCAAACTGGCAGGTGGTGCTACCTCACACAGATACATTGGTTTATTTTTGGCGTTCAAATTTCAATAATCCTGCGCAAGGTGTGGTGCCAAACAATTCATCTTTTACCTACATTCTTAACGGAGAAAATGGATGGGCACAAAGTAAATTTGATCAGTATAAAAATGTTTCTTCTTATCAAAACCTAATCCTTGATTCTAATCAAATACAGTTTGTTGACAATGCTCAAACAGTAACTTCATATGCCAGAAGATGGAATCATGCTTTTATGGGAAATTATTATTCTAATTATCCTTTAGACCCAAGCACTGGAGGTCCGCCACCGGGTGGCTGTGGATTAACAAATGGAATTGTTGTAGATATTTTTAACGGAAAAACTTTGCAGCCTATGCAAAATCTTCGTTACCCATGGACCTGTCAATACGTGATCGACAACACGAATCTTGGAGTTTATTATTATACTTTTAATACTACTATTCAATCAGGCAGAGATGAGTTCAGACGTTTTATTGATTCGTTGGATGAAGGAACTTATGTTTCCATTTGGGCTAAATATGATGCAGATGTTCGCGATTGGGATGCTTTAACAAAAAGTTACTTAGGAAAAATCGGTTCACAAAAAGTTGGAGCTATTAAAAGTTTCTATACCACTTTTGCATTGATAGGCAGAAAAGGTTGGGTACCCGGTGATGGAAATGTAAAAGAGGACACTTTGTTTAATGATAAATTTAACGCTCAAGACACACGCGATTCAGATATTGTTACTGCATCACTTGTGATGAAAGGCAAATGGTATACAGGTTATCTGAACTCTGTTAAAGTTGGTCCAACTAAACATTGGGATAAAGTTTTTTTCAACTTTAATTCGATTGAAAATTCTTCTCACGATTATAGTTTTGTGAATTTGATAGGAGTAAAAAACGATGGAACTGATACCCTCCTTCTATCAAACATTTCGAGTGGAACAGATATTTCAGCTATCAATCCTTCCATCATTCCTTATTTAAAATTGAGTGTAACTTTTTCTGATACCATCACACGTTCGCCAAATCAATTTGGTAGGTGGATGATCACTTATCAAGCAGTACCTGAAGGAACCATCAATCCAATTATTGCATACGATTTTTATAAAGATAAAATCTCTCAAGGAGATAGTTTGAAACTAAAAATAGGATTTCAAAATATCACCAAAATGCCATTCGACAGTTTACCTGTTGAGTTAAAAATCACAGATGCAAATCGAATTGTTCAATATTCTAAAACATTGATGTATCCACCACTTGGAGGAAATGCTTCGAGTATTATCAATCATATTATTTCAACCAAAAAATTAAGTGGAGAAAACACGCTCCAATTAAGTGTTAATGGAAATATGCGAACACCCGAATTAACTTTAAGTAATAATGTTTGGGTAAAAAACTTTACAGTTACAAACGATAAAACTAATCCGATAATGGATGTAACTTTTGATGGATACAGGATTATGAATCACGATTATGTTTCGCCAACTCCAGTCATTCAGGTTTCATCAAAAGACGATAATCCTTATCTTATCCAAAATGATACTTCAACATTTGAATTATATTTAAAACGCCCTAACAGCAATAATTTTGAACGAATAAATTTAAACTCCAATGCCATTCGATTTACTCCGGGTTCTAATAAAAACAATAAAGCAATTCTTGAATATACCCCTGATCGTTTAGCTGATGGAATTTATTCATTGCAGGTAATATCGAAAGATGCTGCAGGAAATCTTTCTGGTACAAATGTTTATTCCATCGATTTTAATGTGGTGAACGCAAGTACTATTTCAAATTTTTTCCCATATCCTAATCCTTGTACAACAAATATGCGATTTGTGTTTACACTCACCGGATCAAAGCCTCCCGAAGATCTGTTGATACGCATCATGACTATTTCAGGAAAAATTGTACGCGAAGTAAGCAAACAAGAATTTGGAAATATTCATATTGGAAATAATATTTCTGAATGGTCGTGGGATGGAAATGATGCATTTGGCGACAGACTTGCAAACGGAGTGTATCTTTACCAAGTGCTTACCCGTATCAATGGAAATGCTATTTCAAAACTCGATAACAAAACCGATAAATACTTTATTCAAAATACAGGAAAAATTTATTTACTGCACTAATTGAAAACTACTTCCATTTCACATATTTCACATGGCATAACCGAAACTGGTGGTTACAGACACGAACATTTTTTTTAGAGAAATTATCAGAAATATTTAACAGAAAAAATATTGCAGTTGAAAAGAAAACCATCAGAGCTAAACAGTTTTTTAAAGGAATAGCTCATATTAAATTATTGTGGTGGGGGTTTATCCATTCGAATGCAGACATCAACATTACAGTAGCTCGAACAGCTTTATCATCAATCGTTCGCAACATTTTCAATCAAAAGAAAACACTTATTGTTTTGCATTACTTTGATGAACGTGACGGTAAAAATTTGATATTGAAAGGATATTACAAAGTACTTTTCTGGCTCCTAAGTAATTTTAATTTTAAGAACGTTTCCATTATCGTTGTCGCACCTTTTTGGAAAAATTATTTTGAAAATAAAGTTAAAAATAATGTTCCTGTTTTTTTATTCCCGAATTTTTTCGACAATGAAATTTATGAAAGATTCATCACCCTTCAAAAAAGTAAACGGATTAATCTTGGACAATACTCATGGAAAAATGATCAACGAA
>CAIUEQ010000174.1 GCA_903898215.1 uncultured Bacteroidota bacterium
AATATTTTTTTCTTATTACATTTTAAATCTGTCAACTCATTAACACAGATCATAAATGCTGGAATGGAAGTATTGAATGAAAAATTTTCAATGTCCTCTCCTACTTTTTTAATGAGTTTATGAACAGATTTCAGTTCTTTTTTAGAAGGTTCATCATCACTTACAATTAAATTTCCTTCAACATCATAAAACAGCTTCCATAACTTTTTAAGAAAACGATGAACGCCTTCAATGCCTTGAGTACTCCATGGTTTGCTTTGCTCCAGCGGACCAAGGAACATTTCATACAAACGCAATGTATCAGCACCATAATCTTCAATAATATTATCGGGAGTTACTACATTGTATTTTGACTTTGACATTTTTTCAACTTCTTGATTTAACTTTAGATATCTTCCTCTTTCATCTGTAAACCAATTGAAATATTCAGGACTATTATTTACGTTTTCAATTCTTCTTCTCTCATTATTTCTAAATCCTGAAAACTCACAAAATTTTTCAAAATTTTTCTCGTATAACTTCGTTCCTCCATCCTCAGTTAATTCTATTGGAACTATTGATGTTAGAACCATAACTGTAATATAAAATATTCCTTCAATTTTAGTAGCATTTCCATCAGCATCTCTAAATATTCCTATCACTTCTTTTTCATCATCACCTTTCACTGATTTTGAAGCACCTGTTCTTAAATAACTTGTCAAACCCGTTATCATCCCTTGATTGATCAACTTCTTCGCAGGTTCATTCATTGGAATCAAACCTAGGTCAAACAAAAACTTTGTCCAGAAACGGAAGTACAATAAATGTCCGGTAGCATGTTCGCTTCCACCCAAATACAAATCAATTTGCTTCCAATAATCAACAGCTTCTTTGCTTACAAATTCATCGGAATTTTTATTATCCATGTAACGTAAAAAATACCAAGAGCTACCTGCCCAACCCGGCATAGTAGTGGTTTCAAAATCAAAAGTTTTATCGTATTTCCAATTTGTTGCACGCGCCAAAGGCGGCTCACCGTTTTCGGTTGGAAGGTATTTATCAATTTCGGGAAGAATGATTGGTAAATCTTTTTCATCAACGGTATATGGAATTCCATCATTGTAATAAACAGGAATAGGCTCGCCCCAATAACGTTGGCGTCCAAAAACAGCATCTCTCAAACGGTAATTTGTTTTGCCCTTTCCTATCTGTTTCTTTTCAATTTCCTCAATTGCTTTTTTAATGGCATCTTTTGTTTCGAGTCCGTTCAGAAAATCTGAGTTAATTGCTTTGCCACCAATTTTCTCATCAAAACTTTGTTCATCAAAATTCCATTCAGTGTTTGGTTGTATAACAACAGGACGTTCCAAACCAAAATGTTTTGCAAATGCAAAGTCGCGCGAATCATGTGCAGGAACTGCCATTACAGCACCTGTTCCATAACCGGCTAAAACGTAATCTCCTACCCAGATCGGAATTTGTTTTCCTGTAAATGGATGAACTGCATATGAACCCGTAAACTCTCCTGAAATTTTCTTTACATCAGACATGCGCTCACGCTCACTTCTGTTTTTAGAAAGTGTTACATATTCTTCAACAGCATTTTTTCTGTCAGGAGTTGTCAACTTTTCTGCCAGTTCATGCTCGGGCGCAAGCGTTACAAAAGACACCCCAAAAATGGTATCAGGTCTTGTTGTAAATACTTCAATTGCAAATTGCGAATTGCTTATTGCAAATTTTATTGAGCTACCCTCCGATTTCCCAATCCAGTTTCTTTGAGTTTCTTTAAGTGATTCTGTCCAATCTAATTGATCGAGATCATTTAATAACCTATCAGCATATTTTGATATCCTCAAGCTCCACTGTAACATTAATTTTCTTTCAACAGGATAACCTCCACGTTCGCTCACTCCATCTTTCACTTCATCATTTGCCAATACAGTTCCAAGCTGCGGACACCAATTAACGGAACTCTCGGCAAGAAACGCCAAACGATATTCCATCAAAACATCTGATTGTTCTTTCTCTGTTAATTCATCAAAAGATTTTTCTGAATTGTCAATTTTAAAAGTTGTTTTTTCAACTTTAAACTTTTCAATTAAAGTTTCAATTGGTTCAGCTTTATCAGTTTTTGGATTGTACCACGAATGAAAAAGTTTGATAAATATCCATTGTGTCCATTTATAATAATTCGGATCTGAAGTGCGAACTTCTCTGTCCCAATCATAACTAAAGCCAATTTTATCTAATTGTTCACGATAGCGTTTAATGTTTTGCTCAGTAGTAATTGCAGGATGCTGACCGGTTTGAATTGCATATTGTTCGGCAGGCAAACCAAACGCATCATAACCCATGGGATGTAAAACGTTAAAACCTTTTAAGCGTTTAAATCGTGCATAAATATCAGAAGCTATATACCCAAGTGGATGTCCAACGTGCAGGCCTGCACCACTCGGATAAGGAAACATATCTAACACAAAATACTTCGGCTTGTTTTTGTCTTCGGTAACTTTATAAATATTATTTTCTCTCCAGTAGTCTTGCCACTTTTTTTCTATTTCGCTGAAGTTGTAATCTTTCATAACTTTTTTATTTTTCTGCCACAGATTACACAGATTTATTTTAAAAATAATGTAATTAATTTGTGAAACCTGTGGCTATTATTTATTTATTTTCTGTCAAAAAAAAGAGGCTTATACGCCCCTGTTTTTATTGTTGTTATTATTCTTTTTAAAAGGTCGGAAGTTATTGGGTTTCCCTCCATTTGGATTTGGATTGTTATTATTTCGAGGGCGGTTATTATTGCTTCCTTGAGTATTACTTTTATGCCGGAAATTTTTAGGACGATTTAAATTTACAGGTCGTTGATCAAAACTCTTAAACTCAAGATCATCATTTTGCACCAATTTTATTTGTCCTCCTGAAAGCATTTCAAGATGTGTAAGAATTTGATCGTCTTGCAGCATTTCGTCATTCCAATTGCGGCAAGCATTTTTCATAAACGTTCCGATCATGTTAATGTAAGCTGTTTTCACAGGACCATCTTCCATTTCAGTGGCTTTTGTTATCATCAATTCTACATTTTTTCCGTAAAATCGAAAGCGAATTTTATTTTGTGGATAGCCTAAAGCATCAGGTTTGCTAGCTAATGTTTCGGCAGTTGGAATCGGATAAGGAGAATCTACATCTAATTTAAAATTAGAAATAAAGAAAAGATGATCCCATAATTTATGTTTATAATCTGCAATATCTCTAAGATGGGGATTTAAGTTTCCCATCAATGCAATTAACGCTTGTGCAAGTCTGTTCCTTTTATCTCGATCATTTTCCAACAACGCATATTCTACCATCTTCTGAACATTTCTTCCATATTCAGATATTACTAGAAAATTGCGTTCAGTATTATATTCCAACGACTCTTTCATTCTTAATTTAATTGTTAGGGTTGCAAGTTAATGTTTTGAAACAAAAAACGAAATGCCTGAAAACTATAAAGCATCAACAAATTGTAGTTTAGAATTATGAAAAAATAAATGTTCTCTTACTAATTTTTTAACCCGATTTCTTTTAAGCGTTGATTCAAATATTCGCCTGCATTAATAGGATGATATTGCGCAGGATTATTTTCTCCAGTGCAGGAAATCAAACAATCCAATCTCATTTCAGAGCGTGGATGCAGAAAAAACGGAATGGAAAAACGAGGCATGTTCCATTTTTCTTTTGGTGGATTAACAACTCTATGAGTAGTTGATTTGAGTTTATTATTTGTCAACCTTTGTAACATATCACCAACATTTACAACCAACTGATCTGGTAAAGCAGTTACTTTAATCCACTCTCCATTTTTATTTTGCACTTCCAGTCCTTCTGATGATGCTCCCATTAACAGGGTGATTAAATTAATATCTTCATGCTCGGCTGCACGAACTGCAGATTTAGGTTCATGGGTAATAGGAGGATAATGTATAGGACGTAAAATACTATTTCCATTTTCTATTTTATCATCAAAATAAGTTTCATCTAATTCAAGATATAAAGCGATTGCTCGTAGCATAATTTTACCGGTTTCTTCGAGAGCTTTATATGCATTTTTTCCTGCAGAATTAAATTCGGGTAATTCACTTACAATTACGTTTTCAGGATATTCTTTATTGATCAGATCGTTGTTGTCAACATATTGGCCAAAATGCCAAAACTCTTTTAAATCGCCTTCACTTCTGCCTTTGGCATGTTCTTTACCGAATGACGTATAACCCCGTTGACCAAATAACCCGGGAAGTTCATATTTACATTTTATCTTATCATCCAGAGAAAAGAAATTCTGTACCTCATGATATAACTGTTCTGAAAGTTGGTTTGTGAGGGTATGATTTTTAATAGCTACGAACCCAACATTTTCATATGCTTTACCTAATTGTTCCACAAATGTTTGCTTGCTGACATCATTGCCAGAAATAAAATCTGTTAGATTTAGAGAAGGAATGTTTAAAGAATCCATATTAAATTAAAATCATTTTTTTTGTTTACTAAACAATTCAATAAAGGTATCAAATTCGTTTCTATAATACAATCCTATTCCTTGTGTAAGTGCAGGTGTTCTATAAATTGGGTCATTTGTATTTTTACTGTATGCCTTTATTTTTAAATTACCATCTTTTGAAATATTGTATTGAGTTGAAATGTTCGCATTGTTGGCAAATTGCGGATCATAACTTGTTTGCACTTCAAGTCGATTATTATAGAATTTTTTTGAAGCAGAAAAAATAGTTCTGCTTTTAGTAACATCTGTTGCATTTTGATAATCTAAATTAAAATCTAGACCAGGAATAATATTGCCAAAAAGATTATTCGCCTGAGAAGTTAAAATCCCACTGAGAGTAGTGGCATATCCGGAATTTAAAGTATTAGAAGAATTGGTATTATTACCAGTTAAGGGAACAAATTTTCCAAACAACATTAAACTCATTACCTGTTGATTCATTAAATCTGGTTCAGAACGTAAAGTGCGAACCACATTCTGAATTTCGGTAAGGTTATTTGTTCCAATTGAGGATTGTAATTCGGGGAAATTTAAATCAAATTTTATTTCAGGAGAAGTAAGACTTCCTCTCACATAAAGTAAACATTCAACAGGCACTTTGCTATCGGAGGTGTTGGTTCCTGAAGATGTTGTAGAAGAAGAAACAAGTTCCGATATTGATACTTTTCGTAAAAAATACATCCCTTGAATATCCATTTGTGTTTGCATAGGATCGCCATTCCAGGATAAGGTTCCTCCTCTTAGAAGTGCGAACTTCTTTTTAAAAATATTAGCAGCGGTAAAACTATACTCTCCATCCTCAACAACAACTTGCCCATACATATTAAAATTTCCAAGTTTTGTTAACTCGAGTTTAACTGTTCCTGTTCCTTTTCCTTTAATTTTATCTCCGGTTCTTTCATCCAATATCAATTCAAAATCGGCATCAGGTGTTGTATGAATAATGCAATTTAATTCAAATCCTAAAGGCTCTACAGATTTAGTAAGAACAACTTTTATTAAAGTATCTTTATTTACAAAATTGATAAAACTCGGCAATATAAAGTGGTGGTTGTACCATGTTGACAACCATCACATTCGTTTCAGCCATGAGTTTCAAATACTCAAAATCCTGTACAATAGGTTGCCGTGTGGCTGGAATATTGATAAAGTTCGAATAATATGACAGAACCAAGTCATGGCATTCTGACATAAAATCTTCTGTAACTGGAAGTTTCTTTTCGAATACTTCAATTCCATTCAAAA
>CAIUEQ010000175.1 GCA_903898215.1 uncultured Bacteroidota bacterium
CATCTATTTTATCGTATTCCTTGTGTGTTCCAAACCACTTAATTTGTATAGCTTTATAATCAAAAGCAATGCGAACCACAAGTCGATATTTATTTCCCATGATATTGAAAACTATCCTTTCATCTCCGGCCAAACTTGCTGAACCATAAACAGATTTTAATGAATTAAAATTTTCAAAATCAGATTTTACCATTTCATGATACCACTCGAATAGTGCATTAGCAGCTATAGGATATTTCTCAGCATAAGCCAATAAAGTTCTTCTAGTGATGATGTTGAACACTCAACAAATGTATAAAGTTTTCTAATAGAAAACAAATAGGCTGGGTGAAAGTATTACTTTTTTATGTACTATTTAAAATAGATGCAACCACCTCAAAGCCTTGCTGTAAAAAGAAAAAGCCATCATTTCTGATGGCTTGACTTCTTATGCTCCCCAACCTGGACTCGAACCAGGGACCTAGTGATTAACAGTCACTCGCTCTAACCAGCTGAGCTATTGAGGAGTTTTCCCTAAGGGGACGCAATATTAGTTTATGATGATTAATTATACAATATTTGCATCGTTTTTTTAAAAATAAATATATTATGAGTTTATTAATAGTTGGTAGTGTGGCATTTGATGCCATCGAAACACCATTTGGCAAAACAGATAAAATTGTTGGAGGCGCTGCATCATATATTGCACTTGCCGCAAGTAATTTTACAAAAGATTCAAAATTAGTAGCTGTTGTAGGCGAAGATTTTCCGGAAGATTTTGTTGCCGACCTTAGAGACAGAGGAGTTTCGACAGAAGGGTTGCAGATTAAAAAAGGAGAAAAGTCTTTTTTCTGGAGTGGAAAATATCATACTGATATGAATACGCGTGATACTTTGGTAACTGAACTGAATGTATTGGGTGATTTTGATCCAATTATTCCAGAGTCGTATCAGGATTGTGAATATTTGATGCTTGGAAACCTATCACCTAAAGTTCAGCAAACCGTAATTGAAAGATTACATCATCGTCCGAAACTGATTGTGATGGATACAATGAATTTTTGGATGGAGATAGCAATGGATGATTTAAAACAAACGCTGAGTATGGTTGATGTTTTAAGTATCAATGATGAAGAGGCTCGTTTACTTTCCGGAGAATATTCATTAGTAAAAGCGGCAATAAAAATTCAACAAATGGGCCCTAAGTTTCTAATCATCAAAAAGGGTGAGAACGGAGCTTTGCTGTTTCATGGTAAAGAAGTGTTCTTTGCTCCAGCATTGCCACTTGAGGATGTGTTTGATCCAACAGGAGCAGGCGATACATTTGCCGGAGGATTTATTGGATATATTGCAAAGACCGGAGATATTTCATTTGAGAATATGAAAAATGCAATCATTTTTGGATCGGCAATGGCTTCGTTTTGTGTTGAAAAATTTGGTACAGAAAGGTTGGTAAATTTAAGAGAAGATGAAATGTTAAGCAGAATTAACGTTTTCAGAAATCTTGTTAAATTCAACTTGGCATCTGTATGATATAAGTCATTTGGGCAAAAAGAACCCATTTAGTACTTTTGTCCTCTCAATTTTTATAATCGAAAAATAAAATTCATATGTCAAACAACGCAACAGTAAAACACAGCAGCGAAAATCCTTTCGAATCAATGATGTCGAGATTTGATGAAGCAGCAAGAATTATTGGACTTGATGAAGGTTCTTATAATGTATTAAAATCACCACAAAAAACAGTGATCGTTTCAATCCCTGTAACGATGGATGATGGGAAAGTGAAAGTATTTGAAGGTTTTCGTGTAGTTCACAATGCCAACCTTGGACCCTCTAAAGGTGGAATCCGTTATTCAATGGATGTTCATTTGGATGAAGTAAAAGCACTTGCAGCGTGGATGACTTGGAAATGTGCAGTTGTAGGAATTCCTTATGGAGGAGCAAAAGGTGGAATCAAATGTAATCCACGTGAATTATCAAAAGGTGAATTGGAAAGATTAACCCGTTCGTATACTGATTTGATGGTAAATGTTTTTGGACCGGATAAAGATATTCCGGCTCCGGATATGGGAACAGGTCAGCAAGAAATGGCTTGGATCATGGATGAGTATTCAAAACTTGTTGGACATTCAACTCCTGCAGTTGTTACAGGTAAACCACTTGTATTAGGAGGTTCGTTAGGACGTGTTGAAGCAACAGGACGAGGAGTGATGGTGTCAACTCGCTCTGCATTATCAAAACTTGGAATCAATCCTGTTGGAACAACATGTGCTGTTCAAGGTTTCGGAAATGTTGGTTCAATATCAGCAAAATTATTACAAATGCAGGGAATGAAAATTCTTGCCATTTCTGATGTTACAGGTGGATACTATAATCCTGAAGGAATAAATGTGGAAGAAGCAATTGCATATAAAGATAATAATAACGGAACCCTTGAAGGATATAAAGGCGGAAAGAAAATTACTAACGAAGAATTACTTGAGCTTGATGTAACCGTTCTTGTTCCTGCTGCAATGGAAGATCAAATCAACAATGAAAATGCTGATAAGATCAAAGCAAAATTAATTGTTGAAGGCGCAAACGGACCTACATCTGCAAATGCTGATGAGATTTTAAATAAAAAAGGAATCATGATTATTCCGGATATTTTAGCAAATGCAGGTGGTGTTACTGTTTCTTATTTTGAATGGGTACAAAACCGTTTAGGATATTTTTGGACAGAAGAACGCGTGTATCGCAGAGCCGACAGAGTGATGAAACAATCTTTTGAAAACGTATACCAAGCATCACAAAAATATAAAGTGAGCATGAGAATTGCAGCTTATGTTGTTGCAATTGGAAGAGTTGCCGAAGTTGAAAAACTAAGAGGCAAATTTGGAGTGTAAAATAATTCTATATTTGTAGCGTAAATTCAAGGGGGCAATTTATTGTCCCCTTTTTTTCAATAACAATTTTTACCTTACTAAACCATTTTAACCATGTTACATAAAGAAGGACAAGCCTCCATATTAATCACCTTAGTATTTCTGTTTTTGTTGAATACAGGAATAGGCTTTTTGTTTCCACAGAATGAAATCATCATCGATATTTTTATTTTTTTATCCGTAGTTTTTTTACTCATCATCTTGCAGTTTTTCAGAAACCCTACTATTGTAATTTCTCAAAATGAGCATCATGTATTATCTCCTGCCGATGGTAAAGTTGTGGTGATTGAAGAAGTTGAAGAGACAGAATATTTCAACGAAAAGCGCATACAGGTTTCCGTTTTTATGTCACCATTTAATGTGCATGTTAACAGAAATCCAGTTGGAGGTTTAGTAAAATATTTTAAATACCATAAAGGGAAATATTTAGTTGCATGGCATCCGAAATCATCAACAGAAAATGAACGAACAACCACAGTTATTGAAACCACAAATAATATTCAGGTATTATTCAGGCAAATTGCAGGAGCCTTGGCAAAACGTATTGTGTGGTATGTAAAAAAAGGGCAAACAGTACAACAAGGTGAAGAAATGGGTTTTATAAAGTTTGGATCCAGGGTTGATATTTTTTTACCTTTAGGAACAAAAATAAATGTGGAATTAAATCAGGTTGTGAAAGGCGGCAAAACAATATTGGCAGAAATTTAACTGCTATTTATCATCGGCCACAATTATCTAAAGTATATTTCGTTAAATTTGAACAATAAAATAAACCCAACAGTATGAAGAAAATTATTTTTTTATTCGCATTCACAGCAATAGGATTTTTTGCAGTAAATGCACAAAACGGTGTTACTAAACCTGCCGCTGGCCAGTCTGTAGATCAGGCAAAACCTGCTAAAGCAGAAGTAAAAGAAGAAAAAAAAGAGAAGAAAGAAAATTGCACAACTGAAGAACAGAAAAAATGTGGTAAAAAAGCAAAAGGATGTTGTGCTCACAAATCTGAAACAAAAAGTTAATTCTAAAATTTAAAAAAGTTAAAAGCTTTCTGATGTTTTTCAGAAAGCTTTTTTTATGTCTATTCCTTCAGGGTTTTGGAAGTTGGAGTGTTTAATGTTAAATATTCCGGCCACTTCCAATACTTTATTTTTTAATTGAAAACTATATATTGCATCACTCAAATAAAAATATTTTGAAAGTACTTATTACAGGCGGAACAGGTTATATAGGCTCTCATACTGTTGTTGAATTTCAGCAAGCAGGTTATGAAGTGATAATAGTAGATAACCTCGAAAATTCTCAACCGGATGTGGTTGATCATATCGAAAAAATATCAGGCATCAGGCCACACTTTGAAATTGCTGACTTACGTGATAAACAAGCGTTGATCAGCGTTTTTGAAATGTATCCCGATATTAAACATGTTGTTCATTTCGCGGCTTATAAAGCAGTTGGTGAATCAGTTCAACATCCTTTAAAATACTACGAAAATAATATTGGAGGAACAATCAATCTGTTAGAAATGCTTCAATATCATCATATCAATAATTTTGTTTTTTCATCATCATGCACAGTTTATGGTGAAGTAAATAATTTGCCGGTAACAGAGGAAACGCCTTCTGTTAAAGCAATGTCGCCATACGGCAATACAAAAAAAATATGCGAAGAATTATTGATGGATCAATGTAATGCAAGCAATTTACGTGTAGTTTCTTTAAGATATTTTAATCCAGTTGGCGCTCACGATTCGGCATTGATAGGTGAATTACCGGTTGGAGTTCCTAATAACCTTGCCCCATTTATTACACAAACTGCCATAGGTAAACGATTATCATTAACAGTTCACGGCAACGATTATCCAACACCTGACGGAACTTGTATACGCGATTATATTCACGTGGTTGATCTTGCAAAAGCACACGTAAAAGCGATACAATATTTACAAAATAAAAATCACACCCAAAATTATTCTGTGTTTAATATTGGTACAGGAAAAGGAAATTCTGTGCTTGAAGTTATTCATGCTTTTGAAAAAGTTAGCGGTGTAAAATTGAATTATAAAATTGGAAGCAGAAGAGAAGGTGATGTTGTTCAGATTTATGCATCATGTGATAAAGCTACAAATATTTTAGGATGGAAAGCCGAACGCAGTTTGGAAAATTGTATGGAATCGGCTTGGAAATGGGAGAAGCATTTAAACGATGTGATGATTCGTTGATGTGATGATGAGATAATTTTATTGATAAGATTTTCTATAATGAAAACCGCCAATGGCTAAAAGCTAAAGGCTAAGAGCTAAAATTTAAATGAAAAAAATATTAATTACCGGAGGTGCCGGATTTATTGGGTCTCATGTAGTGAGGCTATTTGTAAATAAATATCCTGAGTGCGAAATCTATAATTTAGATAAATTAACTTATGCAGGCAATCTCGAGAATTTAACCGACATCGAGAATAAGCCAAACTACCATTTTATTAAAGGCGATATTGTTGATGCAGATTATATCTATCAGCTTTTTGCTGAACATCAATTTGATAGTGTTATACATCTTGCAGCCGAAAGTCATGTTGATCGTTCGATTACTAACCCAACTGAATTTGTAATGACAAATGTTGTTGGAACGGTTAATCTTTTGAATGCTGCAAAAAGCAATTGGCAATTGGCAATTGGCAATGGAGTTTCTGAAAATTTATTTTATCACGTTTCAACTGATGAAGTATATGGAAGTTTGCATGATGGTGGTTTCTTTTTAGAAAACACACCATACGATCCGCAATCGCCTTATTCAGCAAGCAAAGCCAGCTCCGATCATTTTGTAAGAGCTTATCACAATACCTACAAATTACCAATCGTGATTAGCAATTGTTCAAACAATTACGGACCGAATCAATTTCCCGAAAAACTTATTCCGCTTTTTATAAATAATATCAGAAACAATAAACCCTTACCCGTATATGGTAAAGGCGAAAATGTGAGAGATTGGTTATTTGTGGTTGATCATGCACGTGCCATTGATGATGTTTTTCATAAAGGAAAAATTGGCGAAACATATAATATCGGAGGATTTAATGAATGGAAAAATCTTGATCTGATCAAAGTGATTTGCAAAGTGATGGATAAAAAACTTGGAAGAGAAATTGGCGAGTCTAAAAAATTAATTTCATATGTAACCGATCGTGCCGGACATGATTTACGCTATGCTATCGATGCAAATAAAATTATGAATGAATTGGGATGGAAACCATCGTTGCAATTTGAAGAAGGAATAGAAAAAACAATTGATTGGTATCTTACAAATCAGAAGTGGCTTGATGATGTAACGAGTGGAGATTATGCAAAGTATTACGAGAAGTTGTATGTGGGAAGGTAGTTTTTAGCTGCTA
>CAIUEQ010000176.1 GCA_903898215.1 uncultured Bacteroidota bacterium
GAAGTGATGTTTAAATTTACTGATTTGGTAATGAAATTTGCACCATTTGCAGTAGGTGGTGCCATTGCATATTCGGTTGCAACATTAGGTCTTGGTGTTTTAAAAGATTTAATGATGTTGCTGATTACTTTGTATGCAGCTCTGGTTGCTTTTGTATTATTTGTTTTTGTGCCAATTGGATTTATTGTAAAACTTCCATTTAAAAAATTTATAGATGCAGTTAGTGAACCTGTGTCTATTGCATTCGCAACTGCAAGTTCTGAAGCAGCATTACCAAAGGCAATGGAAAATTTAGAACTCATGGGAATTCCAAGAAAAGTTGTTGCCTTTGTATTACCAACAGGTTACAGTTTTAATTTAGATGGTACAACTTTGTATCTTTCTCTTGCTTCTGTTTTTATTGCCCAAGCTTGTGGAATGGATTTAAGCATAAGCGAGCAAATACAAATGTGTGTGATATTAATGCTTACATCAAAAGGTGTTGCCGGTGTTAGAGGTGCTTCATTTTTAATTTTGGTAAGTACGGTTTCTTCTCTTGGATTGGATCCTCAAAAAGCATTTGCCATTTTAGCAATTGATGCATTGATGGATATGGCGCGAACTTCAGTAAATGTTCTTGGAAATTGCCTTGCAACTTTTGTTGTCGCAAAATGGGAGAAGGAAATTTGAGTTTAGATTTTTTTTATTTGATGTATTCTTGTTCATTTCTGTTTTTAACTATTCAATGTAATTTCTCGAAATAGTTATATTCGTAACTCATTTTAATTATATTTTTAACTCAATTTTCTTTATGAAATTATTATCTGCCACCTTTTTTATTCTTTTATTTTCATTTCAATTTTTAACTGTTTCAGCGCAAGTTTGTGCAAGTGCGTCTAATATTTATACGTTTATTTATCGTGCTAAAAAATATGAAGTTGTTAAAGAAAAAAAATCATGGGTAGATGCAGCTGCTTGTGCAGTTTTGCGTGGAGGTTATCTTGTTCAAATAAACAGTAAACCCGAACAAGATAGTTTGTTTAACCAAATTAAAAATAATTCGGGAATAGCAAGTAATTATACTTCGGTTGGTGATGGTGGTGGAGCTGCTTATGTTTGGATTGGTGCTACCGATAAAAAAACAGAAGGCACTTGGTTATGGGATGGAAACAATGATGATACAGGTGCTAACTTTTGGAATGGACAAGGAAGTGTTGGAGCTGGTGGAGGAGCGTCATTTGGCTATGTAAATTGGGGAGGAATGAGTACTGGTGCACCCAAAGAACCGGATAATTATTTATCAAATCAAAATGCTGCAGGAATTTGTTTAGGAACTTGGCCTTATGGAATTGCCGGTGAATGGAACGATATCAGCAGTGCAAATACTTTATATTATGTTATCGAATACGACAGTTCGGCTTCATCCGGTTTTAATAATTTGTTGCTTCCATCAAATGATGTTTGTATTTATCCAAATCCTGCAAATCATCAATTAAATATTACTTCCAATCAAGCAGAAATAATGACTTCGGTTGCTGTTATCAATCAACTTGGCTCAATTGTGAAGAGAGAAAACGCATCAAATAAAAGTAAAATTTTGTTTGATGTTTCTGATATTGAATCGGGGATTTACTTTATAAATATTGAATTTGCAAGTGGAACAACCATAACCAAAAAAGTTGTTTTAAACAGATGAAAATGATGATAATTTTTTTCATCAGCATAAAATATAAAAATTTAATAAACTTGTACCAATTACAGCTGAACTCTGTGCCTCTGTGTTAAAAAATAAAATATATGAAAAGATATAAAGCAATCGACCAAAAATTATTCATCGAAAATCGTGAACGTTTTTGCAAACATTTAAAACCAAAATCTCTTGCTATTTTTAATAGTAACGAAGTGATGCCTCGTAATGGCGATGCAAGTTACGATTACAAACAAAACTCCGATATGTATTGGCTAACCGGTATCGATCAGGAAGATTGTGCTGTGGTGATATTTCCGGATTGCCCAGTGGAAGCTTATCGCGAAGCTTTATTTGTGAGAAGAACAAATGCTACTATTGCAGTTTGGGAAGGACATAAATATTCCAAAGAAGAGGCCGCTAAAGCTTCAGGTATTAAAAATATTTTTTGGATGGATGAATTTGATTCGATGATGCGTGCCGTTATTTTAATGTCAGAAAACATTTATCTAACCCTTAATGAAAACGATAGAAATTCAAATTCTTTTTTAACAAAAGACATCGCATTTGCCAAACAAATGATGGAACGTTTTCCATTACATCATTTCGAAAGAGCCGCACCAATCACACAAAGATTACGGAGTATCAAACAACCTCTCGAAATAGAAACTATGAAAACCGCTGTAGGTATTTCTGAAAAGATGTTCAATAGAGTGTTGAAATTCATTAAACCCGGTGTTACCGAATATGAAATTGAAGCAGAAGTAATTCATGAATTTTTACGCAACGGAGCAGCAGGTCATTCTTTTACCCCAATTGTTGCAAGCGGAAAAAATGGTTGTGTATTACATTATATTGATAATGCCGGAGTATGTAACGATGGGGATTTATTATTGCTTGATACCGGTGCTGATTATGCAAATTATGCCAGCGATATGACACGTACTTTTCCTGTGAATGGAAAATTTACTCCTCGCCAAAAAGAAGTTTACAACGCTGTTTTACGTGTAATGCGTGGTGCGATAACAATGCTTAAACCAGGTGTGATGTTGATGGAATATCACAACGAAGTTTGTAAGTTGATGGAAAAAGAGTTGATAGATTTAAAACTGTTAACTCTTGACGAAATTAAAAATCAAGATCCTTCATGGCCGGCATTTAAAAAATATTATATGCATGGTACATCGCACTTTTTAGGAATAGATGTACATGATGTGGGAATGCGTTATGAGAAGATGCAAGCAGGGATGACCTTTAGTTGCGAGCCCGGAATTTATATTCCTGAAGAAGGAATTGGAATACGTTTAGAAAATGAAATTTTAATTACTGAAACCGGTTGCATCGATTTGATGGCGCATATTCCGATTGAAGCAGATGAGATCGAAGCGTTGATGAGAGGTTAGTTTGAAGTTTGATTGTTTTTTGTCCTGTCGAGCGGAGTCGAGACATTGCCAATTTGAACCTTTGTGTTAACATAAACATGTTTTCGACTTCGCTCAAACTGACAAATTCGACATTCATTATTTTGTGTTCGGTGTTCATCATTGTATAAAAAAAAATATAAATGGCATTTTTTTCTATGAATCAACAAAATTATATTCTTGATGAATTCACTCATTCTTTTCACAGCTAAACTCGATAGATTTAATTCCAATCTCTGGCATTTTCATTTTATTGTTCCAAGTAAAATTGCAAAGAAATTTATTGAAGGAAACAACAGACGTGTTGTTTGTACACTTAATGAAACTGAAACTTTTCAAGCGGCATTGATGCATTTAGGTGATGGCGATTATTTTATTAATGTCAATAAAAAGTTAAGAGATAAACTCAAAATTAATGATGGCGATGATGTGCAAGTGAGTTTACAGAAAGATGAAAGTGAATATGGTTTACCGATGCCCGAAGAACTTTCGGAATTATTGAAAATGGATGATGATGGGAATAAAGTTTTTCATTCGCTCACAATTGGAAAACAACGTACTATGTTACATTTTATCGGTACACCAAAAAATATAGATATCCGAATCAGACGAGCAATTTGTGTGGTCGAACATTTGAAATCACATCATGGGAAAATCGTATACAAAGAGTTGATGGAAGCTGTAAAAAATTCAAAATAATTTTTTAGTCACTTCGAGTGCATTGGGTTGGATTTGAAAAGAGCGTATCGAGAAGTGATAACTTATGTAAAGAATTAAAGTTGATACTCAAATCCTCATAATCTATATTGCATTTAATAAAATTATTTTATGGCAGAAAATAAAACCAAACCCGGAAAAGAAAGTGTAGAAGAATTTATCGAAACACTAGAAACAACTGTTCAGCAAGATTGTAAAACACTTATTAAAATAATGAAAAAAATAAGTGGAAAGAATCCTGTGATGTGGGGAAATATCGTTGGTTTCGGTCAATTCCATTACAAATATGCCAGCGGGAGAGAGGGAGAATATTTTTTAACAGGATTCTCTCCGCGCAAAGCAAATCTTACTATTTATTTTCTTCCAGGATTTGAAACTCACACTGAGTTGATGCAAAAATTGGGGAAATATAAAACTGCGAAATCGTGTTTGTATATAAAAAAACTTTCGGATGTTGATGTGAAAATTTTAGAGCAACTTATTTCAGATTCCTATCAATGTATGATCAATCATTATTTAAAAATGGTAAGCTAAAATGTATGCCATTGTTGATATTGAAACTACAGGCGGACATGCTGAATCAAATGGCATTACAGAAATTGCCGTGTTCATTCACGATGGAAATAAAGTAGTTGATCGTTTTGAAACACTCATAAAACCTGATCGTTTTATTCCAGCATATATTAGTGCGTACACTGGAATTACAAATGAAATGGTTGAAGATGCTCCAAGTTTTGATGAAATTTCACAACAGCTTTTTGACTTACTTGATGGAAACATTTTTATCGCTCACAATGTTGGTTTCGATTATTCATTTATAAAAAGTCATCTCAAATCTTCGGGTATCGAATACAACTCAAAAAAATTATGTACAGTTCGTTTGAGTCGTAAAGTTTTTCCGGGATTGCGTTCCTACAGCCTAGGAAATATTTGTGCAGCTGTTGGAATTACCATTCAAAACAGGCATCGTGCAGCTGGTGATGCAATAGCAACTGTTAAGTTGTTTGAAAAAATATTAAAAGAAGACAAAGAAGATCATATTAACGAATCGCTTAAACATGGTTCCAAAGAACAAACCCTTCCCCCAAATTTACCTAAACAACAATTTGTTGAATTGCCGACTACACCCGGAGTATATTATTTTCATGATGAGCATGGAAAAATAATGTATGTAGGAAAAGCTAAGAATATTAAAAGTCGCGTAACATCGCATTTTGGAGGCAATAGTGAAGGAAAACAAAAGCAAGATTTTTTCAGAAATATTTATAGCATCAGTCATCATGTTTGCGCAACTGAATTGATGGCTTTGATTTTAGAATCGGTTGAGATAAAACGTCATTGGCCTGAATTTAATCGCGCCCAAAAGAAATTAGAATTTAATTTTGGAATGTATGATTATGAAGATCAAAATGGATACATCAGATTATGTATTGATAGGGTAAGAAAACATACCAAGCCAATTGAAACTTTTAGAAACATGAATGAAGCTCGCAATTTTATGGAACAAATTGTAGAAGCTTTTTCATTATGTCCCAAATTGTGTATGATTCATTCAGCATCTTCTACCTGCGATTCAACTTGCAAAGGAGCATGTGAAAAAAAAGAAAGTCCTGTTGATTACAATTCAAGAGTGAATGCCGCTATTGCTGATATTTTACAAAAGGAATCTTATGCAATAATAGGGAAGGGGATGAGTGACGATGATTACAGTTGTATATTAGTTGAGCATGAAAAATTTTATGGAATGGGGTATGTTCCAAATCATATTCCAACATCAGC
>CAIUEQ010000177.1 GCA_903898215.1 uncultured Bacteroidota bacterium
ATAATTACTGCAAGTAGTGCTGATGAGAAAATTATTTTACCTCAAACTTTTCAACCAAAAATATTAACAGGAAAACTTCTTTCAAAAAAATTTGAAATTAAAAAAAACATTGAACAGCAAAACGAAAGAATTTTTCCTTACAAAAAAAGCAACAATAGTGATGTAAACAACTTTGCTTTATTAGGATTTATCTTAGCATCTTTATCTTTACTTATTGTATTGGTTGGTTTTTTTATAGCTCCAGCTTTTGTTGTATATCTTACCATTTTTTTAGGAAGCGCAGGTTTTATTTTAAGCCTAATTGGATTAATACAAATACTTCTTAATCGCAGAAAATATAGGGGTTTGGGGTTTGCAATTTCCGGAATGATTATTGGGCTATTGAGTATATTAATTTTGATATTTTTAATTCTATTTATAATATCCCTTTTCCTAAATATTTAATTTGGTTCGTAATTTTCTCACACATTAAACACATCAATTAATCTCAACAATTCTGAATTAAGTTGCTTTGTTTTATTGATAGCATCATCAAAAGTTGTGAGTTCAACTTTATTATTTATCAAGCCCACCATTTTATTGGTTTCACCTTTTAAAAGTGCTTCAACAGCAGCATTTCCGAGCCTCGAAGCAATAACACGATCAAGCGCAGTTGGTGTACCTCCGCGTTGCACATGACCAAGAATGGTAACGCGCGAATCGAAATCAGGAATTTGAGCTTTTAGTTTTTCAACTATTTTATAAGCACCACCGGCTTCATCACCTTCGGCAACTACTACAATAGAAAAAGCTTTTTTACTTTTGTTTTCACCCGAAAAATAATTCACAAGTGCTTGCCAATCTTCTTTTGCTTCAGGAACTAAAATCACTTCAGCACCTCCGGCAGTGCCACTTGCCAAGGCAATAAATCCTGCATGTCGTCCCATCACTTCAATAAAAAACACACGATCGTGGGATTCTGCAGTATCTCTGATTTTATCAATCGCATCTACAGCAGTGTTAATTGCAGTATCAAAACCAATGGTAAAATCAGTACCATATAAATCATTATCAATTGTTCCCGGTGCACCGATTGAAGGAATTCCATATTCGTTATAAAACTGCATCGCTCCGGCAAACGTACCGTTTCCACCGATGCATACTATTCCTTCGATTCCATTTTTAGCTAAGTTATCGAATGCTTTTTTTCGGCCTTCGATAGTTAAAAATTCGGCACTGCGAGATGTTTTTAAAATAGTTCCTCCTCGTTGTATGATATTGGAAACCGACCTTGAATCCAGTGGAATGATATTGCCTTCAATCATTCCTTTATATCCATGTATGATTCCGGCAACTTCAACTTTATTATAAACGGCAGTGCGCACAACAGCTCTGATACATGCATTCATACCAGGTGCATCACCTCCCGAAGTAAAAACTCCAATTTTTTTCATCTTAATTTTATCGATTGACCACTCAAATCTAATCAAAAAAAAACCGCTCCAAAACTGGAACGGTTTTTAAAAATTTTATCTTTTGATTAATTGAACAGATTAATTAACAATTGAACTGTTCCTGGTACAACACCAAAAGGAGCAACTGTTTCAATTGAACCTGTTGGACCTTTAATTTCCATCAAACCATATTTACCTGATTCAGTTTTAAATAAATAAATCTGAGTATCGAAAACAGAGATAGAACTTAAATTTGGTTCACCTTTAGCCTTAGCAGATACGATCAAAGCATTGATTGCCGATTTTGTATTAGCAGCTTCGTAAACAGATTTGGTAATTGAGGTTAAAATAAATCTTGTCTTATTTCTATGTGGCCAGTTAGTAATTCTTTCACCTGTGTTAGACCATTGAGTTCCGTATATTGCTGTTGCATTTGAATCGTCAGGACTAGTGATCATGTATTGAGCAGTTTTTCTGGTGCAATATGCAAAATCCATTGCAGTGTCTAAAGCATAGTTAGGTTGAGAAGCCACATCGCTTAAATCAAAAGTGTTTTCTCCTGTATTATTTGTAACAGTAGAAGAGAAAAACTTAGGAGTTCCGCTAGTTTGGTTTCCTAATTCAGGAGCTGAAGAAATAATTTCCGCAACATTTACGCTAAACGTTACATTGGCAGGATTACCTTTAGCACCTGTAACGGTTGCAGTAAAAGTAATGATACCTTTTCCTTGTGCTGGCCAGCGTGCAGAAGATTTTACTGCGCTTGTACCTGTAAGAGGAGTATTTAAAGTTGTAAATGTTGAAGCTGACGAAACAACTTTTAAATTGGTAAGTGCATTGTCGGCATTACCTGTGCAGGTAACAGTTACAATTACTGAATCGTCAAGAAAAACATATCCGGCACTTGGTACATTCACACCATTTGCTGTAACGGCAATAGTTGCTGTTACATCACTTATTGAAGGTGTAACGGTGTCTGTTGAAGACTTACTGCAGGAAGGCAGTATAAAGTAAGATGATACGATCATCATTGCAAAAAATAATTTTTTCATGTGTTTTGTATTTAGTTTGTTAAAATTATATCATTTGATTATCACTGTTATTTTCAGTATTGTTTTCATGATTGCTATCATGATGGTAATTCTCGCGAGAGAACTCGTCAAAATTAAATTCAGGCATCAATTCAGTTTTTACGTGGCTGATTGTTTCGCCTAATGCTTCCTGAAACTTGTTAAAATCTTCCTTGTAAAGAAAAATTTTGTGCTTCACAAAACTTCCATCTTCAAAGCTTTTTTTGCTTTCGGTGATGGTGATAAAATAATCATTACCCTTTGTTGCTTTTACATCAAAAAAATAAGTCCTTTTTCCGGCTCTGATCTTTTTCGAAAAGATTTCCTGTCTGTCACCTTTGTTGTAATCCTCCATGCTTTTTTCTTTTTTTTGTTATCTTAATTCGTGAGCAAAATATAGGATGCATTTCACTTTTCAAAATAATTTATATTCCTAAACTGATAATTTGATATTTCGTTAAATGCAGTTAACTAATAATCAAACCAATTCTTCCATTAATTGCCTTTGGTACATTTCTAAATATTTGCCATTTTGCTGATACAATTCCTGATGTGTTCCTGCCTCGATTATTTTACCATTATCGAGCACCAATATAGTTGTTGCATCTTTTACAGTGGAAACTCTATGGCTCACAATAACAGATGTTTTACCTTTCATTATCCGATGGAGATTTTCTAGTATTTCGGTTTCTGTTTTATTATCAACAGCCGAAAGGCAATCATCAAAAATTAATATCTCAGGATCTTTGATGAGTGCACGAGCTATGGAAATCCTTTGTTTCTGACCACCAGAAAGAGTAATCCCTCGTTCACCTATAACTGTTTCAAAACCTTCAGGAAAATCATTCACATTTGAAGTAAGGGCAGCATTATCGGATGCTGTTTTCACAAGCAAGTCAACATTTTGAATCTCTGATGTTAGTCCGAATGAAATGTTATTTGAAATAGAATCCGAAAACAAAAAAACGTCCTGAGGAACATATCCTGTTTGCTGCTTAAAATCTTTTATATTGATGGTTTTGATATCGTTTCCATCAATTAAAATTTGCCCATCAGTTACATCAATCATACGCAAAATAAGTTGTACGATGGTTGATTTGCCAGAACCTGTTGTTCCAAGTATAGCAAGAGTTTCCCCTTTATTTATTTTAAATGAAATATCACTTAACGCTGGCACCGTTTTGCCTTCGTAACAAAAACTCACATTTTTAAACTCTATATTTTTATTAAAATTAAACGGTTGATCGTTTGAAGAAACAATATCCGGTTGAACTTCTAAAAACTCGTTGATGCGTTGCTGAGATGCAGATGCTCGTTGTATCATTGAAAACACTACTCCCATTGACGCTACAGGCCAAGTAAGCAAGTTTACATAAATAACAAATTCGGCAATATTTCCGATACTGATCTCTCCGGAAATCACTAATAACCCACCAACAAAAATGGTGATGAGTGTGCTCATTCCTGTGAGAAAAACCATGAGTGGAAAAAATGTTGCATCTACTTTTGCTAGTTCAAGCGAACGATTACGATATTCATCTGCATATTTTGAAAAATCTTCTTTCGAAAAATCTTCCACTGCAAAAGCTTTAATCACGCGCATTCCTGAAAATGCTTCTTGCACAAATGAGGTTACCTTTGATAACTGATTTTGAATAGCATCGCTCTTTTTATGGATAATATTATTTACATAAAAAATTGAATACGCAAGTATTGGTAATGGTATCAAAACGTATATTGAGAGTTTTACATTTACAGAAAACATTGCCCAAATAACCAACACAATTGTAACCACGAGATCTAATAAATACATAATGGCAGGACCAATGTACATTCTTACTCTGCCAACATCTTCCGATATTCGTGTCATTAAATCTCCTGTATTGTTTTTTCTGTAAAAAGATAAGGGAAGTATTTGGTAATGATTAAAAATCTCATTCTTCAAATCATATTCAACATGCCTCGACATCACGATAAGTGTTTGCCTTTTAAGAAACATGAACACACCTTTAATAAGCGCGAACATAATTACCAATACCGAAAAATATATCACAATAAAACCAACTTGGATATAAACAAAAGATTGAATACCACTTCCTGAATATAGTTGATAAAGGAGTAAATTTTCCTGAACCAGATCAATTGCTATTCTAACTGATTGAGCAGGAAACACAGCAAATAAATTTGAAGTGATTACGAAAATCAATCCCAGTATCAATCTATACTTATACTTAATGAAATATTTATTTAAATGAGCAAGTGCTTTCAAGATATTCTCCGAATTATGAAAAACCAAAAATTGATTTACTTTTGCAAACTTCATTATAAAAAACCATTAAATAAAATACTATGTCTACAACACAAGGTTTGTCACAAATCCAGTCTGGTGAAATATTTAGTCAACTTACACCACACGATCACGAACAATTAGTATTTTGTCAAGATAAAGAAACCGGATTAAAAGCAATCATTGCTATTCATAATACAGTATTAGGACCAGGTTTAGGCGGAACACGTATTTGGAATTACTCAAATGAAGCTGATGCGATAAATGATGCATTACGTTTATCAAGAGGAATGACTTATAAAGCAGCTATCTCAGGATTAAATCTTGGTGGTGCAAAAGCCGTTATCATAGGAGATTCGAAGACCATAAAAACTGAAGCGTTAATGCGTAAGTTCGGTCGTTTTGTTGAAAATTTACACGGAAAATATATTACTGCCGAAGATGTGAATACCACAACTATGGATATGGAATATGTTCATATGGAAACAAGTCATGTTGTTGGTTTACCTGAATCGATGGGTGGTGGAGGAGATCCTTCTCCGGTTACTGCTTACGGTACTTATATGGGAATGAAAGCAGCAGCAAACAAAGTTTGGGGCACAGATAGTTTGAACGGTAAAAAAATTGCAGTTCAAGGTGTTGGTAAAGTTGGAGGATATTTACTTTCGTATTTACATAAAGAAGGAGCAAAACTTTTTATCACAGATATTAATGATGAGATGTTAGCTAAATATTCAAAAGATTTTGGCGCTACTGTTGTTTATGGAGAAGAAATTTTTTCATTGGATGTAGATGTATTCGCTCCTTGCGCAATGGGTGCAGTGCTTAATACCGATCATATCAATAAATTAAAATGTAAGGTTATTGCAGGTGCTGCAAATAATCAATTGGAAGATGAAAATGTTCATGGCCCGATGCTTCTTGAAAAAGGAATTACCTATGTTCCTGATTTTTTAATTAATGCAGGTGGATTAATCAATGTTTACCAAGAACATATTGGATATAATCGCGAAACTGCAATGCGTAAAACAGAACATATTTATAATATTGCACTTGAAGTAATGAAAACATCTTCAGCTAAAAATATCCATACTCAAAAAATTGCAACTGAATTGGCAGAGAAAAGAATCAATGATATTCTCAGAGTTCAATCTACTTACTAATTTTTTGCATTACTCAATTTATATTTTAATTTTTAATAACGGTTCTTTTAATGTTTAACAGAAGATTTTTGAGGATAAAAGTGTTTCAAGCACTGTATGCGTTTAGTCAGGATGAGAAAGCGAACAGAAGCACTTATGAAAGAAACCTGCTCACTAGTCTTAATAAAACTTACGACTTATATATTTTTTTATTGGCATTTCCTGTTGAGTTCAAATTCTATTTATTAAATGAATTTGAAATTCAAACTCTAAAACATTTTCCCGACAGTTCGGTCATCACTCCTATCAAAACTTTGCTTAAAAATAAAGCAATAGTTCAACTCGACAGAAGTGATTTACTTAAAGAAAAACTTAGTGATGTTTCGGAACAATGGAAAGGTGCCAATGATGTATTTAAGAGCATCTTGAATCAGATCAAAGAAAGTGAGTTGATGAGTGAATATATGAGATCACCTGATCACACTTTTGCTGAAGACAGAAAATTTCTGAACGAAATATTTGAAATCATCATTGCCGATTCTGAACCTTTCAATCAATATATCGAAGAGCGTTTTATCAATTGGGAAGATGACCAAGTTTTAGTTACAATTTCACTTCTTAAATCAATCCATTCAATTAAAGAAAATGGAGGAAACGGCTTTATCGGAAAGTTCGATATGAAGGAAGAAGAAGATCTTGATTTTATGAAAAAATTATTTCGCTATACCATTGATAACAATGATGAAATGCTGAAATTAATTGCCGATAAAACGAAAAACTGGGATGCCGAACGTATTGCATTAGTTGATATGCAAATGATGAAAATGGCATTGTGTGAAATCATGATGTTTCCTCAAATACCCGTAAAAGTAAGCATCAACGAGTATCTAGAACTTGCAAAAATTTATAGTACTCCAAATAGCCATACATTTATAAATGGAGTATTAGACAAAATCCATATCGATCTTAAAAACGAAAATAAAATTAATAAAGCTGGCAGAGGATTGGTTGAGTAACGATTTAATAATAGAAAGATATTTGGATGATGAATTCCGGATATTTACTTTTGACCATTGCAAATCAACAATTGACTATCGCTGAACAGTTATTAAAAATATGAAAATATTCATTTTACTTTTTACATCGATTTTTCTTTTTTCATGTGGAGAAAAGAAAACTACAAAAGCTTCAACTGATCTTGTGAATATTGAAGCAACAGCTGACAGTAGCAATAATCAAAAAAAAACTGGAGAACCAAAGATTCAATTCGACAAGATTTTTCATGATTTTGGTTATATCACTCAAGGTGAAATTGTAGAGTACGAATTTATATTTACCAACAACGGAGATGCTGATCTGCTCATTGCAAATGCTTCTGCAAGTTGCGGTTGTACCATCCCTGAATATCCTAAAGAACCTATCACTCCCGGAAAACAAGGAAGAATAAAAGTAAAGTTCAACAGCGAATTGAGAATGGATAAATTTTTAAAAGAAATTTACGTTACCGCTAATACCGAACCTTTAGTTACAACCCTTTCGATTACAGGAATTATCAAAGCAAAACCACAAATCAACTTACCAAATTCACATTAATAAAAAACAACTATGACTATTTTAAACATCTTTTTAATGGCCGGTCAAACAGGCGGAAATCCATTAACATCTTTTTTACCTCTCATTTTAATTATGGTGGTATTTTATTTCTTCATGATCTATCCTCAAATGAAGAAAACAAAAGCTCAGAAAAAATTTCGTGAAACTCTCGACAAGGGAACTAAAGTAATTACGATTGGCGGAATTCATGCAAAAATTACTGACGTTGGAGAAAATTATTTTATCTAAAATCGAAGCGCAAGCAAATATCGGCGCTACTTACTTATCTTAAAAAAGATAAAGTCGTGGTCCAAGCAGCAAAGAATTACGATCTCA
>CAIUEQ010000178.1 GCA_903898215.1 uncultured Bacteroidota bacterium
ATGGATCAATCTAGATTATATTCCTGAAACAAAGGAACGAAGTGTGGTGATGAAGAAGGTGAGAATTTGTTGCATTCAATATGAATTAAGAAAAATAAAATCCTTTAAAGAATTTGCACAGCAATGCGAATATTTTACTGATGTGGCATCAAATTACAAATCGGATTTTATGTTGTTCCCAGAGTTGTTTACCACACAATTGCTTTCGTTGCATGAATATAAAAGCATGAGTCCGGAAGACAGTATACGCAAGCTTGGAGAATATACGGATGACTACATAACTCTATTCTCGCGACTTTCCCTAGAATACAATATCAACATTATTGCGGGCACACATTTGCAAGTTGAAAATGATAATCTTTACAATATTTCGTATTTGTTTAAACGTGATGGAACTTTCGAAAAACAGTATAAAATTCACATCACATCCAATGAAGCAAAATGGTGGGGCGTACAACCGGGAAATGAAATAAAAGTGTTTAACACCGATTGCGGAAAAGTGGCTATCAATATTTGCTATGATGTGGAGTTTCCTGAAATGACCCGAATTGCTTGTCAGAAAGGTGCTAAGATTTTATTCGTTCCATTTTCAACAGATGAGAAACACGGACATTTACGAGTAAAAATTTGTTCTCAATCCCGTGCTGTTGAGAATCAAATTTTTGTGGCTACAGCAGGAACAATCGGAAATATTCCTTCGGTTGAAAACATGGACATCAACTATGCTCAATCAGGAATATATACACCAAGTGATTTTGCATTTCCTCCTGATGCAATTGCAGGTGAGTGTAACACTAATATTGAAACAGTTGTTATTGCCGATCTCGATCTTGCGGCCCTTGAACGTGCCAGAAACACTGGTACTGTATTGAATTGGAAAGACCGAAGAATGGATATGTATGAAGTGTTGGAAAAGTAATTTTTTGAAATTAATAATGATGAATTGTTAATTGTCTGGAATGAAGGCGAGAACATATTTTAAGAAGTGCTTTTTGTAATTCGTAGCGATTAAAAAATTGCTGTGTTAAGCACAAAAATGATATTAAAGAAATGTTATTCGTTCAGTTTTAAAATTGTTTTTAAATTACTATTCAATAGTTTAGTTGTTTCTTCATCAATACAACCAAGTTTTCCAACAATTAAATCTTTGTCGATGGTTGCAAATTTTGAAAGCCTGATGAGAGATTCTTTTTTCAATCTGTTTATAGGTGTGGGCTTTAATAAAATATCAGTTGTTTCTTTCCATTGAATTTGAGTAGTAATAAAAGCAACAGTAACATCCATTTCACTAACAGTAAGAGCTAAAGCAGGTCGAAGTTTATTTCCTGTTAGATCGGTAAATGGAAATGGAAGGAGAATTATATCACCTTTTTTCATTTGTACTTTTCTTTCACATCACTCAGCGTATAAAGAGTTTCCTCGTTTTGCAAGTATTCAAATGTTTTTGATTCGCTAACAAGTTTTTGAATTCCATTTTGAAGAATTTCTTCTTCATATTTTTTCATAATATAATCGGCAAAATCAGCAATTTCATTTGCCTTTTCTTTAGGAAGTTTTTGTAACACTGCGAGTGTTCGTTGTATGATAATTTCCCTTGTCATTTTTTTTTATCAAAAGTAATAAATTTAAACCAATGTGTATTTCAAATATTTTATTACCAAATTTTGTTTAATAATACACAACGCTTCTTCCTTTTTAAGCTCATGTTCGCGTCAGATTTGTAGCTTTATTGCATGATAGTATAAACACAAAAGTTACG
Source organism: uncultured Bacteroidota bacterium (assembly GCA_903898215.1). GTDB lineage: Bacteria > Bacteroidota > Bacteroidia > UKL13-3 > UKL13-3 > CAIUEQ01. Next base: position 1,760 of record CAIUEQ010000178.1, read on the forward strand.
GCTTTAGTACAAAAAAATATTGAAATACTAACTAACACAAATGTTCGCGTCAACTTGGTGTTATTTCCAATTTCATCAAATATTAGTTGATACATCCTATGACAAAATAGGCTGATTTTAAATTTAAAGTTACCTTAGCAATTGTAATTTTATTAAGGAATGAATACCAAACTTATATTACCAAATAAAAAACATCTTAAGATGAGTAGCGTCATCGTGTTTTCTTTTTTCTTTTTTTAGTTATTGAATCTTGTACAAAATGTCAAAGTAGAGAAGAATTGTTAGCTTCCGCAAAGCCAAGCAATATACCTGTTAGTGATAAAAATGATTTCGCCTTTTATCATATTAATAAAATGACTTTTTTGTTAAATGATACTTCTGTTATAGTTTTTAATTTATCGAAAAAAGATTTTCAATATATACCGTTTATAGGCTCCTATGAAGGTTCATGCGAAACTTTTGATAAAAAAAACGAATTGAACTCTTTTGTATATTCTTCGTCATCTCAAATATTGCCTAGTATTACCGCATACTTCTATAGGTTTTGGGATGCAACAGTCTATGATATTAATTTTTCAGAATATATTCCAAATGTAAATACTTCTGGAGCATATCGAGGAGTAAGTGGGGCAGGAGGAGTAACATTTAACCTGTCCGGATATTTAAAAATAGATTCAATTAGAACCACTTTTGATTCAATTTATTATGGATTGTATTTATTAAAGACATTTAAGGACAATTATCCAGGTTATTATTTACATGATACAATTTATTATTCACCAACAAAGGGAATTGTAAAAATGATATTTTATAATAATAATAAATTTGAACTCATAAAAGCAGAATAAAGCTGACTAAAGAGTTGCCACAGATTGCACAAATTTTTATCAGTAAAAAAATGATTGTCAGTTCGAGCGGAGTCGAGAACGTGTTTTAAAAACCACCAAGTTTCAAACAGACTTTTGTCTCCACTTCGCTCGACATGCTAGTTGCGTAACTCTGCGTTTTTATCTGCGTTAATCAGCGAGAAAAAAAGTGGCCTCAAAATTTCATTTCATTTTTTACTTTCGGTATTAAATCCAATTTGCTTTAGAGGTGAAACCGGCTGTATAATTAGTTGTTTGAGAGCATCAAAAATATCACGAATTTCTTTGCTGTTTTTCGAAACTTGTTTTTCTAATAAATCAAGTTTGAGTAAAATATCTTTATGAGTGAGTAACATTTCTTTCATCTTTATATATATCCTCATTATTTGAATATTAACTGTAATAGCCCTATCACTGGTCAATATTCCCGACAGCATTGCAACACCTTGTTCTGTGAATGCATTAGGCATTTTTCTTGTTCCTCCCCAACTTGATATTCCAAATTGGAACATCAAGTTTTTAAATTCTTTTTGAGTTTAACTGAACATAAAGTCATCAGGAAATCTTTTGATATTTCGTTTAACAGCTTTATTCAAATTGCTTGTTGTTACTCCGTAAAGATTTGCCAAATCCATGTCGAGCATAACTTTTTTGCTGCGTATTAAATAAATTTTGTTTAGGATAATTTCATCAGGTATTGTAAGTGAGTGAGTTTTTGTTTTCATTAAGCTTTTGTTTTATCACACAAAATAAACAGTAAATATTTTGCAATGGCAATAAAAGTTAAATGCTGTTAGCTTGTCAGTTCGAGCGGAGTCCGATAGCTATCGGACGAGAACAGGTCCTTTGAAGCACTAATTTTCAAACAGACAATGTCACTCCCGATAGCTATCGGGATCGCTCGACATGATAGTTGCGCAACTCTGCGTTTTTTATCTGCGTTAATCTGCGAGAAAAAAATTTCTCACTGGTTGTGTAAATTTTTCTAATAAATTCATCAGCGAAAATCTGCGTTATCTGCGAGAAAAATAATCGTTAAAAATCTGCGAGAAAAAAGTTACCTCGAATTTCAAATTATTTCAACTCCTAAATTTTGCTATTTTTGCAGCCCTTAAAAACTAATCATGGCAGATAATAAGATTATATTTTCGATGGCAGGAGTAAGCAAAACTTATCCTCCGCAAAAACAAGTTCTAAAAAATATTTACCTCTCATTTTATTACGGAGCAAAAATTGGTGTGCTTGGATTAAATGGTTCAGGTAAATCGAGTTTGTTAAGAATTATTGCCGGTGTTGATAAAAATTTTCAAGGCGAAGTAGTTTTTGATAAAGACTATAAAATTGGCTTATTTGAACAAGAACCAAATCTTGACGAAACAAAAACTGTTCTAGAATGCATAAAAGAAGGCGTGCAGCCTATTGTTGATATGCTTGCCGAGTTTGAAGAAGTGAACAACAAACTTGCCGAGCCAATGAGCGATGATGCCATGAATAAGTTGATTGACAGACAATCGGTTTTGATGGAACTATTGGATCAAAATGATGCTTGGGAATTGGATAATAAATTAGAAAAAGCAATGGATGCGTTGCGTTGTCCTGATCCTGAAACTTCTGTAAAAATTCTTTCAGGAGGTGAACGCAGGCGAGTAGCTTTATGTCGTTTGTTATTGAGCAATCCTGATATTTTATTATTGGATGAGCCTACGAATCACTTAGATGCAGAGAGCGTTGATTGGCTCGAGCAATATTTGAAAAACTTCCCCGGAACTGTTATAGCGGTTACCCACGATAGGTATTTCTTGGATAATGTTGCAGGTTGGATTCTTGAGTTAGATAGAGGCGAAGGCATTCCATGGAAAGGAAATTATAGCAGTTGGTTAGAGCAAAAATCTGCCCGATTGAAACAAGAAGAAAAACAAGACAGCAAACGTGCAAAAGCGTTAGACCGAGAGTTGGAGTGGGTTAGAATGGGAGCAAAAGGTCGTCATGCAAAACAAAAAGCTCGTTTACAAGCTTACGATAAAATGGTAAATGAGGAACAGAAAGATAAAGAGCAAACCATGGAACTCTTTATTCCTGCTGGTCCACGTTTAGGTGATGTGGTGATCGAAGCAAAAGATGTAAGCAAATCTTATGGCGATAAATTATTGTATGAAAATTTAAATTTCTCTTTGCCAAAAGGAGGTATCGTTGGTATTATTGGTCCGAATGGAGTTGGTAAAACAACATTGTTCCGAATGATGATGGGACTCGAAACTCCTGATAGCGGAGAGTTTAAAGTTGGTGAAACAGTAAAGATCGCATATGTTGATCAGAGTCATAAAGATTTGTTGCCTGATAAATCTGTATTTGAAGTAATCAGTGGTGGAACAGAAACCATGATTGTTGGCGACAAACAAATGAATGCCCGCGCATATATTTCTAAATTTAATTTTAGTGGGAACGATCAAAGTAAAAAAGTTGGTTTGCTATCGGGTGGTGAAAGAAACCGTGTGCATTTGGCAATGACTTTAAAAGAAGGCGGAAACGTTTTGTTACTGGATGAGCCAACAAATGATATTGATGTGAACACACTTCGCTCATTGGAAGAAGCAATCGAAAATTTTGCAGGTTGTGTTGTGGTAATTAGTCACGATAGGTGGTTTATTGATAGGATTGCAACGCATATTTTATCATTTGAAGGAAACTCACAAGTGTATTTCTTTGAAGGAAACTATAGCGAATATGAAGAAAATAAAAAGCAACGAATGGGTGACGTTCAACCTCATCGCGTGCGATTTAAAAATATTCATTAATCGAATTTATAGGCAAAATACAGCCGTTTTTTTATCTGTTTAAAAAAATTATCTTGCTCAAAATCTAACTGCTTATGCTTAGTTTTTGGGAAAAGAAAAATTTTATACACTACGATTATATCGTTATTGGAGCCGGCATTACAGGGCTTTCTACTGCTTGTTCTCTTAAAGAAAAAAATCCCAAAGCAAGTGTGTTGGTCTTGGAGCGTGGACTATTACCAACAGGAGCAAGTACAAAAAATGCAGGCTTTGCTTGTATCGGCTCATTAAGCGAAAAAATTTCAGATCTTGAATTATTAGGTGAAAGCAAATTTCTTCAGTTGATAGAAGACCGATTAAAAGGTTTGGCGATGTTGCGTAAACGGTTAGGTGATGATAATATTAATTATCAAAACAATGGTGGTTTTGAGTTGGAGTTAAAAAGGAAGCCAATTGAAAATGGCCAAATGGAAAAGCTCAATGAAGTGTTAAAATCAATTTTCAGTGAAAATGTTTTTTATGCGTTTCCGAATTTGGTTGAAACCTTTGGATTTAATAGTGAAATGGTTTCAAACATTATTATAAACCCGATAGAATCACAAATTGATTCAGGTTTGATGATGCAAACACTTTGGAATTATGCAGGGATTTTACAGATAAAAATTATTACAGGAGCCGATGTTTTAAATGTTGAAGAAAGTAATAATGAAGTTGAAGTTTCAGTAAGAACTTTATCCGATGAATCTTTAAATTTTTATGCTCAAAAAATTGCAGTTTGTACCAATGCTTTTGCCAATAAATTATTTCCACAACTTGACATTACTCCCGGAAGAGGCCAGATTTTATGTACCTCACCAATTGCTGATTTGAAAATAAAAGGAACCTTTAATTTTGAAGAAGGATATTATTATTTCCGAAATTTTGAAAACAGAATAATTTTTGGTGGAGGTAGAAATACAGATTTTGAAACCGAAACGACTACTGATTTTTTAATAAACGAAAGTATTCAGCACCAACTAGAATTTTATCTTGAGGAAATGATTCTTCCCGGAAAAAAATATACTATAGAACATCGTTGGACAGGAGTAATGGGTTTTGGAAAAAACAAATTTCCAATCGTTGAAAAAATCAGCGACAGAATTGCAGTTGGAGCAAGATTAAATGGAATGGGAATTGTGCTTGGAAGCAAGGTTGCTGACGACCTAAGCACGATGCTACTTATGTAGAATCAAGGTGCAATTTGGATTTAAGG